>JAQBUY010000135.1 GCA_027623775.1 Pseudomonadota bacterium | reverse complement strand
AAGTGAATCTCGCTTATGGCGTTCCAGCCCAAATTATGAATACCTCAAAAGAAAAAAAGAACTAGAGACAGAAGGGGTGATAAGTAATGAAAAAATTAAATAAAAAACAAAAACATTTGATAACTAAAAGTGTGATAAATGAAGGTACTTCATGAAACCAGTTGATGTATTAATTATGAAGCAGTGTAAGGAATATTTTGAAAACTAAATTTAAATATAAACCCTCACTATTAAGTGAAAATCATATAAAACAAATATGCAAATTTTTAAAAGACCCATATGTGGAAGGTGAGTACCAAAAGTGGCATAAGTTTTCTCAATTTAAGTGGTGGCACAAAAGAGAGATGGACAAAAGGGATAAGTGATTAAATGAAAAAACTCCTGCTCTTATTCCTAATACCCCTTTTATAATTCCGCTAAATTACTCGGAAATTACAGGATAATCTCTGAATAACTTATTGATTTATATAGGTTTCTTGTTTGCGGTGGCTGCGAAGTAAATCCCCACAATAATGTCTATCGGTATCCATATTTCCTTGCTCAAATGAACAGGTATTAATGGATTAAATAGAACTGCTATTGCTAGCATCACCCAGAAGTTAACACTTCCTTTTTCTAGAAGCCCAAACGCAGCATAAAGAGACACTCCAGTCACTACTAACCTTAATAGGGTGTAATAGCCGTAGGGAAGCTCAAGAAAAGCCAGGAAAAGTAATATGGCAGGTATGTAGAGTATCTTCATCTTCTAATAATACTCCCACAAGAATGTTAATTGCCCATTTTAATTGTCTGGGAGTAAACTGGTTTTATGATTTATGAAGCTTTATCAAAATTTATATTACAAGCCAAGGAAGGCAGTTTAAAAACTGCTGAATATGCAAAAGACTGTTTAGACTTAAAGATGAAAGTTTCTTTTGGTCAAGGTGCATTAGCAAGAGTTCCATGGATTAGCTTGACCGCTCCAGAAATGTCGGCTAGCAACGGTTATTTTCCTGTTTATTTATTCTACAAAGAGCAAAATATATTAATACTCTCATACGGCATTAGCGAGACCTCTGAATATGGGGAAGGTTGGTCAAAAGAGGTAACGGAAAATAAAAAAAAGATTGCAGAGGTTGTTAGTAGCCCCCCTCGTTACGGTGATTCTTATGTCTTCAAACAATACATCCCACAGATAAGTAACAATAAAGTCCTTTTTTCAATGGATGGAAATGAGGTTTCTGGTGAATCTATAGAAAGAGATTTAAAAGAAATAGTAGATTTCTATAAAAAAAGCGTAGATATAGAAATTAAGAATGAGACATCTGTTATTAGCACAGGTCTTTTTTACATGGAAAAACAATTAGAAGATTTCATTATTTCCAACTGGAATGAAACAGAGCTTGGAAAGAAATATGATTTAATTTACGAGGAAGGCAATTTAATAAGTCAGCAATATAGAACTGAAATCGGCATTATTGATATTTTAGCTAAAGATAAAAAAACAGGAAGTTATGTAGTCATTGAATTAAAAAAGAATCAAACTAGTGATGATACTGTGGGGCAAGCAATGCGTTATATGGGTTGGATTCAGGAGAAGAAAAAAGACCCAAATGTTAAGGGGATAATTGTTGCTGGTCAGTTTGACCAGAAGTTACACTATGCAATGATAAGGGCTAAAGACATTGAAGTATTTCTGTATGAAGTTGATTTTAAGCTTAAAGCACATAGATAACATGATGAAAAAACTCCTCCTTCTCTTATTCTTAATACCTAATCTGGTGATGGGGTGGACTAAAGAAAATATAAAAAATTGGGAGGAATCCTACATCCCAGGCTGTATGCAAGCCTTCAAAAAAAAACAGTACTATAATGAGTTTCCATTAGAACTATATGAGCTCTATTGTTACTGCTTGTCAGATTACATTATAGAAAACTTACCCGTAAGCAAAATTAATAATATAGATTTTGCAGAAATAAGTAAAACTGGTGGAAACCAATGTTCGGAAAAAATTAATAAAAAATTAGAGGTGATTAAATGAAAAAAAGTAATGATTCTAGAGCTATAAAATATGCTAAATACACATGGTTGGCAGTCGCTGCAATGTCAATTATTAATTTTCTTCTAAATCCCACAAGTGATCAATTTTTTTCATCATTAGTTGTTGGTGTTTTTGGAGGAGCATTGTTTGCTGCTGTGCCTTACTTGTTTATTAAATTTTTGGTAAAAAGTAAATAAATATGAAAAAACTACTCCTACTCTTATTCTTTATACCTAATCTGGTGATGGCAGAGTGTGCACTGTTTATATTACCTCTGAATTTGAAGTTGGGTCAGATAAGGTAAAAGAATGTAATTTTGAAAAGGGCGATATCATGAAAATTACGGCTGAAGGTTCAAGTTTTGGGGTAAAAAATAATGCCTTAACAACAAGAGATTTCTTTTGTGATTTTTCTAAAACTATTTCAGTTGTTGAATGGGATACAACACTAAATATATCTTGTGTCTATAAAGAGGAATGATATGGATGAAACTATGACTGAGTTTGAAAAAGAAATGTTGAGCATACTTGAGGCACATGTGGAGGCTGAAGTACAAGGAAATTTGGAATTAACGATGAAAACCATGACCCCTTCTCCGCATCTTTTAAATATAGCCAACATGATGGGTGGGGATGATTATGATGGTGTTAAAAAATTCTATAAAGACCATCTTGTTGGTAAATTCTTTCCGCCTGATGTTAAATTTAATCGCATTTCATTAACGATAGGTAAGGCTCAAATTGTTGAGGAGCTAGTCATTACATTTACCCACACCCAAATGGTTGAATGGCTATTGCCAAAGATTGAACCTACCAATAAAAAACTAAAAATTGCATTGGTTGTTGTTGCAGGGATTGAAGATAAAAAGATAACCCACGAGCATATCTACTGGGACCAAGCCAGCGTCCTCGTTCAATTAGGCTTGCTAAATCCAGAAGGCTTGCCTGTGGTTGGTTCACAAGGTGCTGAAAAGTTGATGTCTATCGCAAGCATCAATAATTAGAGTAAATTGAATAAAAAAATACCCGCACCCTAAAAAT
>JAQBUY010000134.1 GCA_027623775.1 Pseudomonadota bacterium | reverse complement strand
AGGTATATTTATGATATATTTTAAAGAAAAATGGAATCTAATCTAAATGTAACAATAGATGAATATCAAGGTCCTCTTGATGTATTGCTGGATCTTGTAAGCAAAAATAAATACGATATTAAAAAATTACCTATTTTAGATTTATGTAATCAATATCTTAGATTTATTGATAATATTAAGTCTATAAATATTGATTTAGCTTCTGAATATTTGCTAATGGCAGCTATTATGATTTTTTTAAAATCAAAATTTTTAGTAAACAAAGATAAAGATGATGATGTAAAAAAGGTAACTAGATTCTTAACTAACAGACTAATTATTCTTGAATTGCTTAATAAAAATTCTAAGACATTATTTGAATTACCTAAATTTGAAGAAGAGTTTTTTCCTAATAAGAATAAATTTAAGTTAAAAGTTGAAAAATCTTATATTATTAAAGATAAGCTTTATGATTTATTAAAAGCTTATACTGATATTTATAGAAGAAATCAAAACTACACTTTAAAATTTTCTTCTATTAAGCTTTTTTCTTTAAAGGATGGTCAAAAAGTACTTAATGATAAAATTTCTTCTTTCGATGATTGGTTTTCTTTGATGAGCCTTATGCCTAAAAAATTACAAAATAAATTATTAAATAAATCTCTTATTTCTTCTACTTTTGGAGCCGGTCTTCAAATGGCTAAAAAAAGTAATGATTCTGAAAAAACTCTTGTAATTAAACAGGCTATGCCTTTTACAGATATCTATTATAAAAAATATGAGTAATACAATTCAAAAAGTTGAGGCTTTGATTTTTTCATCAACAAAACCTATTAAAGAAGATGAAATTAAAAAACGTTTAGATTTACATGAAGATATTTCATTTATGTTAACTACACTTGCCAATGATTATTCTAATAAAGGAATTAACTTAAGAAATATTGGAAACGGATGGATCTTTGTTACTAATGAAATTTTAAGTGATATTTTTCATGAAAAAAGAGAGATTAAAAAAAAACTTTCTAAACAAGCCATAGAAACTCTTTCCATAGTAGCTTACCATCAGCCTATTACTAAATCTGAAGTCGAAGCAATAAGAGGTGTAATAATTGGACAGGGTATCTTAGATCAACTTATGGAACTCAACTGGATACAACCTGGAGGAAGAAAAGAAGTCCCCGGCAGACCTATTCTTTGGAATACTACCGATGATTTTCTTCTTCATTTTGGATTAGGTACATTAGACAACTTACCTGGTATCGAAGAGCTTAGAAATTCTGGTATTTTGAATGAAAACTTCTCTTCTTTAAATATTCAAGAAGTATCAGACAGTTTAGATTCTGATGACATTTTAGTTGATGATATTGAAGAAGAAAATCTTGATGACTTTTCCCAAAGCCAACTAGATAATAATTCTAATGATACTTGATGTTCGGAATTTAACACATTATTTTGATAATATTAAAGCTTTAGACGACGTAAGTTTTAAAATAGAAAATAATTCCATCATTTCTATTTTAGGTCCTTCTGGTTGCGGTAAGACGACTTTAATAAGATTAATTTCTGGATTAGAAGAAATTCAAGAAGGTGAAATTTATCTTCATGATAATCTTGTTAGTCATAAAAAAATCAATTTACCTCCTGAAGAAAGATCTATCTCTTATGTTTTTCAAGATTTTGCTCTTTTCCCTCATATGACAGTTTTGGAAAATATCAGTTTTGCAGCCAGCTCCCAAAAAAATAAAAAACAACTAACAGACCAAGTAATCACTTTAGCAAAAATAGAAAATTTTCTTACCAAATATCCTCATCAATTAAGTGGAGGTGAACAGCAGAGAGTCGCTTTAGCTAGATCTATTGCGGTTCAGCCAAAATTATTATTATTAGATGAACCTTTTTCTGACTTAAATACATCTCTAAAAAAAGAAATCATAGATGACACGCTCCACTTAATTAAAAGTTTAGAGTCATCTGCCATAATAGTTACTCATAATGCTGAAGAAGCTATGTTCTTAAGTGATCAGATAATTGTTATTAATCATGGGTCCATTGTCCAAGTTGGAACTCCTTATGATATTTTTTATAATCCGAAAAATAGTTATGTGGCATCTTTATTTGGAGAAATTAATTTATATAGCACTAAAGTTTTCGATGGTTATTGCAGTACTCCTATTGGTAAAATTAAAGCTTTGGATTTTGCTAATGGCGATAATGTGGATATTGTTATTAGACCTGAAGCCCTAATTCTTAATAAAGAAAAATCACCACTTATAAGTGAGGTAAATGGAATAGTCGTCGATTCAAAATTTATTGGTAATTATGCTATTGTTCATATGACCGTTTCAGACAGTACCGGAGAAAAATTTCATATGCATAGTAAAGTATCAGGAGACTTTCTTCCTAAAGCAGCTAGTTCTGTTTCAATTAAGCTAGATACTAGGCATATATTTATTTTTAGTAGAAATTAACATCTAAATAAGATATCTTTAAACTATGGGAACTTTCAGCTTATGGCATTGGATTATTGTTTTAATAATAGTTTTATTGCTATTTGGAAAAGGTAAAATACCATCACTGATGTCTGATATGGCTAAAGGAATAAAATCTTTTAAAAAAGATATGTCTGATGAGGAAGTTAAGTCAGACTCTCCAAACGATTCTAAAAAGGAAGATTAATGTTCTCTTTAGGTTGGATGGAAATGTCCATCATCCTAATTGTATGTATCATTTTAGTGGGACCTAAAGAACTACCTGTCGTAATAAAAACTATCAAATCAGTTATATCTAATATCAGAGGTTTATCTAGAGAGTTCACAAAAACCGTGGAAGAGGTAACCGAATTTTCAGAAATAAAAGATATCAAAAAAGAAATTTTAAATACAAAAGAAGTAATTACTAAAGAGGGTAAAGATTTAGACGAGTTTATTGATAAAAATAATAAAGATATTCTAGATTTGGAAAAAGATGTCTAGTGAAGAACTAAATGATTCAATGAATTTTTTTGATCACTTAAAGGAATTGAGAAAAAAATTATTAATATCAATAATTTTTTTTATATTATCCTTTATAGTTTGTTTTTATTTTTCAAAACAA
>JAQBUY010000133.1 GCA_027623775.1 Pseudomonadota bacterium | reverse complement strand
CTAGACTTTTTGACTCATTATAATCATTATAAAGATTATTGGTCTTTGTAGAAGTAATTTTGAGTTTTTTAAAATACTTAATATCTCCAATTAACTGGCCAATACTAGTTGTAGTGGTTCTTATAATTTTATTGATATTTATCTTTATTTAATGAAAAGCAATTCCAAATTTTTTTAGTCTTCAATAATTATAAGGAAGCGGAGTAATAAAGCCAAATAATAGCATAATAGGAATTATTCAAATATTGATTACCGCACCACCAGTAGCTATGATATCTACTAAATTCGTTGATATTTCCATTGAAATCATAGATATAAGACTCATCCTATTTGCAGTTCTTAATGCTCTCTTAAATTCCTAATTCTTTTGTAAGGACTATTGTTTCTAGCATTATACTTGTTATTAGTCCGTTAATAATAGCTAAAGCCCTTATGCCTAATACAGGAAATTTTATATTGTTCATTTGAAAGAATAAAATTGTTTCAAAACCGCCAATTAAACAACCTATTAAGCACCAAGCGGTGGTTTTTCATAGCTTTTGGCCATGTGTGCTTATTTTTTAGTTAATAGATTGTTCTAATAGTTTATTTTTAATATTTATTAATCAAAATACAATTTATTAATTTTAATTTCATATTATTTAATTATATTTGTTAAAAAAATATCGGAGGATTTTATGAAAGTAGGATTTATAGGCCTTGGCAATGTTGGAGGTAAACTTGCAGGAAGCTTACTTAGAAATAATATTGATTTAACAGTTTTTGATATTAATGAAGCTATTGTAAGTGAATTTACTACAATGGGGGCTTCTATCGCCTCAAATCCAAAAGAATTAACTGAATCAGTTGATTGTATAATTACTTGCTTACCTTCTCCTGCCATAATTGCTCAAGTTGTCGAGTCTGATGATGGTATCCTTAAAGGTATCTCTTCTAATAAAATTTGGATTGAAATGAGTACAACAAATGAAAAAGAAGTATTACGCTTAGGTAAATTAATTGAAGAAAAAAAAGCTCATATCTTAGACTGCCCTGTTTCAGGAGGTTGTCATAGAGCTGATACTGGAAATATTTCAATTTTTTCAGGGGGTGACTATCAAATTTTTCAATCAGTTTTGCCTTTATTAAAATTCATGGGCCGGAGAATACTCCATACGAAACGTTTAGGATCTGCTTCCATATTAAAAGTTATGACTAATTATCTAGCATCAGTCAATCTTGTAAGTATAGGCGAGGCCCTTGCTGTTTGTAAATTAGCTGGAATGGATATGAAAACTACTTATGAAGCAATTAGAATTTCATCAGGAAATTCATTTGTCAATGAAACCGAAACCCAAGTTATACTAAATGGAAGTTATGATGTTAATTTCACTATGGAGCTAGTACTAAAAGATATTGGAATTTTTAATGATTTAGCCAATGATTTTAAAGCTCCTCTCGAGATATCACCCTTGTTAATTAAAATATTTAAAAAAGGAAGAGAAAAATACGGTCCTGAGGCTTGGTCAACAATGATTGTTAAAAGGCTTGAAGATGCATGTAATATTAATTTCAGGGCGAATGGTTTTCCTGCAGAGCTTAAAGACGATGAGCCTGAAGAAATTGGTTATGAGATCAAGTGATTTTAGTTAAATGACCCATCTTTCTTTCTGTTTTTATTATTTTTTTCTCATAGTCATAAAAGAAACTATTTTCTAACAGCGGTTTATTGCGATAGCGATTTATTTCTTCGCCAATAATATTAAACATTTGCGCATCTTTGATTTTTTTAGGTTCTTTTTTTTCAAGATTACACACGGCTCTAATATGAGATTCAAATTGGCTACAATCGTATGCCTCAATAGTTAAATGTCCTGAATTATGGACTCTAGGTGCAATTTCATTAACGTAAATTCTCTGTTCTTGATCGACAAAATACTCAACACACATAGTACCAATATAATTCAATGAATTGGCAATTATTTCTGATTGTTTTAGCGCTAGTTTCGACATCTCTGCATTTATAGATGCAGGAATTGTCGATGTATGCAATATTTGATTTTGATGAATATTTTCTATTGGTTCGTATGTATAGATTTTACCATCTTGATACCTTGTAAGTATAATCGAAAATTCCCTTAACAAATTAATTTTTTTTTCTAAAATATAAGGAATATCAAAATCAATATTAATTAAATCATCTTTTGAATTAATCACTGATTGTCCTTTACCATCATAACCCATTCTTCTTGTTTTAAGCATCGCAGGAAAAATTTCTTTGTTTATTTTTGAATCTTGATGGAGATTTATAAAATCAGTAGTTTTAATATCTAATTTTTTTATAAATTCTTTTTCAAGCAACCTGTCTTGAATAATTTGATTAATTTTAGGACTAGGGTATACTGGCTTAGAATCCAAAATATAATTTAATGTTTCAAATGGAATATTTTCAAATTCAAATGTAATGACATCGCATGATTCCATAAAATCATCAATACTATCCCAATTATCATAAGGTTGAATTAATGAAATTTGTGAGTAGTTAATTGCAGGTGAATCGCTATTGTCAGAATAAATAAAAGTATCAATTCCAATTTTATTAGCAGCTTGTGTAAGGAGCATGCCTAGTTGACCACCTCCTAAAATACCTAAAACCATATGTATTATTTAGGAGTTTTTGACACGGATTTAGTTTGCTTATTTCTCCATGCTATAAGCCTTTTTTCTAAACCCTTATCTTCGAGAGATAAAATGGAAGCTGCCATGAGTGCAGCATTTTTAGCTCCACTTTCTCCAATAGCTAAAGATGCAACTGGAATGCCAAATGGCATTTGAGCAATAGAGAGAAGACTATCTAATCCTTTAAGAGATTTACTTTCTACTGGAACTCCTAATACAGGCAAGTGAGTTAAAGAAGCTACCATTCCAGGTAGATGTGCAGCTCCACCAGCTCCAGCAATAATAATTTTAATATTATTTAAATGCGCTGTAGACGCAAATTCATAAAGCCTCTTTGGTGTTCTATGTGCTGAGATAATATTTGTTGAGTAGTCTATTTTTAATAATTTAAGTATCTTAGCTGTATTTTTTAGTAAAACCCAGTCTGACTGACTACCCATAATAATAGAAACAATAGATTTATTTTTTTTTAAATTTGCCATTTATATTAA
>JAQBUY010000014.1 GCA_027623775.1 Pseudomonadota bacterium | reverse complement strand
ATTAAAAAATATTTATTAGTGTGACAAAATGTTTTTAAATTAAATTTTAATATTATCGATTAATCTTGTGGTATTAATGTAGAAAGCCAGAAATAATCTTGAGTTTTTAATTTGACCTTCTAGAGATAAATCTTCTAGAGATCGAAACTCATTATATTCAAACTTTTTTATTTCATAAGAATTTTCTTGAAGAAATTTTTCTACTAATTGATTTGCATCTTTAATTTTAGTATCAGGACTCAAGGATAAAACAAATTGATTGATAGACTTTATAAAATATTTATAAAGTTCTTTATTAGGTTGATTAATTAATTTATTTCTCGAGGAAATAGCTAGGCCATTTTCATCTCTAACGATTTCAATGCCGTAAATTTCTATTTGAGAAAATTCTTTTTCAATTAATTTTTCTATGATCTTAAACTGTTGGTAATCTTTCAATCCGAAATAAATTTTATTTGGGGAAACAATCTTAAGCAATTCACTAACTATTGTAATTACTCCATTAAAATGATGTGGTCTATGAACATCACATAAAATATTATTATAAAAAATATTTTTCGTTGATTTAAAATTATCTGGATATATTTCAATTTCATCTGGTTCAAAAATAACATCTACGTTATTGGCAATTCCATAATCATAGTCATTGCCTTTATTTATTGGATAAGTAGAGAGATCTTCTTTGTTATTAAATTGTTTAGGATTAATGAATATACTAACAATAGTTTTTTGGTTATGTTCTTTTGAAGATTTAATTAATGCTCCATGACCATCATGGAGGGCTCCCATAGTTGGAACTAGTCCAATTGATTGATTTTCCGACTTATATTGATTAATATAGTCTTTTAAATTTTTTATATCTTTAATTATGATCATATTTGATAATAGTGATTGACTTAATATCAATAATTGTTAAATGTAAAAACCTATTTTTTAAAGAAAGTACAAAATTATGAAAAGAACTTATCAGCCAAGCCAATTAGTCAGAAAAAGACGCCACGGATTTCGTTCAAGAATGTCAACTGTTGGCGGAAGAAAAGTGATTAGTGCAAGAAGAGCTAAAGGCAGAGCAAAACTTTCTGCTTAATTTTTGAAACTACCCACTTTAAATAAATCATCTGAATTTCAAAAAGTCAAAAAATCGGGAAAATTTTACCCATCTCGATGTTTTAATGGTTACTTTCTTATAGATGAAGAAATTTCAGAAAATACTTACGGTATCGTTGTTAATAAGAGAGTAGGGAATGCGGTTATAAGAAACCATACTAAAAGAAGAGTTCGTGAGGCAATTCGAACTTCATTAGTATTAAAATCAACAAAAACCCTCAAATTAGTATTAATTTTGAAAAAAAATGTTTTAGATCTAGCATTTATTGATTTAAAAAGTGATATTGATAAATTCTTTAGTAAAGCAAATGGGACATATAAATAAAATAATTATAGCTATTCTTTTATCTTTTATTAAAGCATATCAATTATTTATATCTCCAATGTTACCTAGAACCTGCCGTCACCTTCCTACATGTAGTGAATATGCTATAGAGGCCATTAAAACTCTTGGTCCTATTAAAGGTAGCTTCAAAGCAATAATTAGAATTCTAAAATGTAACCCTCTGGGCAGTCATGGTTATGACCCTGTTATAAGAAGAAAGTAATAAATGGAAAATCAAAAAAATTTATTTTTAGCAATAGCCATATCAATGGTAATTATTTTTGGATTTCAATTCTTGATGCCTCCAGAAGCACCAGTTGAAAAAACAACTACTAATACAAATGTTGATAAAGGTGTTGATCTTATTTCAAATTTAGCCCCAACTATAACTTTTGAAAATAAAGAAAAGGTTTTATCAAATTCTGAAAGAGTTACTTTTGATAATGGAAAAATTTCAGGCTCTATTAACCTTACAGGTGCCATAATTGATGATTTAATTTTTTTAAATTATAGAGAATTTCTAGATATTAATTCTGCTAAAATTAACTTTTTAAATCCTGTTGGTTCAGAAGACGCCTACTATCTTGATACAGGGTGGGCATCTAATGACAAAAATATAAATTTTCCTAATTCAGATTCGATATGGTCTGCAAACAGAAACTCTCTCAATGGGACAAACTCTGTAACTTTATCTTGGATGAATGATCAAAATATTACATTTGAAAAGTCTATATCATTAGATGAAAATTATTTATTTAATGTGGAACAAAAGATTATTAATAAGTCAGACTTAATGTTTGAAGCTTATCCATATGGTTCTTCCAATAGAAAAGGAGAGCCAGAAATGCAAAAATTCTTTATTCTTCACGAAGGCCCGATATCAATTACAGATAGCGTATTAAAAGAATACAGCTATGAAGATTTGAGAGATGATCAAAAAATTAAATTTTCTAGTGAAGGTGGATGGATTGGTATTACAGATAAATATTGGCAAACTGCTATTATTCCATCACAAAATGAAAAAATTACACAAACTTATAGCTATGAATTAAATCAAGATACTTATCAAACAAATATAGTAGGAACAAAAATCAGTGTTGCTAGCAATAGCCAGATTTCTCATAACTTTAAATTATTTGCAGGCCCTAAAATTGTAAAAGTTATTAATGAATATATGAAAGAATACAAGATTAAAGAATTTGATCGTTCCGTTGATTTTGGTTGGCTTTATTTTTTAACAAAACCTATTTTTAACGTATTGGAATTTATTTACGGGTATGTTGGCAACTTCGGTTATGCAATTATGTTATTCACTTTATTGATGAGAATTTGCTTTTTTCCTCTTGCGCAACAATCATTTAAGTCAATGGCTAAAATGAAAAAATTAGCGCCTGAAATGAAAAGATTAAAAGAACAATACGGGGACGACAAGGCTGGATTACAAAAAGAAATGATGGCTCTTTATAAAAAAGAGAAAGCTAATCCTATAGCCGGTTGCCTTCCAATATTATTACAAATTCCAGTTTTCTTTGCTTTATATAAAGTGCTGTTTATAACAATTGAAATGCGACACGCTCCTTTTATAGGATGGATTCATGATTTATCAGCACCAGATCCACTGGGATTATTGACAGCTTTTGGGTTATTTGATTATGATGTTGGGGCTGTACCTATCATTGGAGGTATACTTTTGATGATCAATATAGGTGTGTGGCCGATCTTAATGGGATTATCCATGTTCCTTCAACAGAAATTAAATCCTCAACCAGTTGATAAAGTTCAAGCAAAAATATTTATGTTCCTTCCTCTTGTCTTTACTTTTGTCCTGGGCGGTTTTGCTGCTGGATTAGTTATTTACTGGACAACAAATAATGTTCTTTCAATGGCTCAGCAATACGTAATACAAAGACAAGTAAATAAAACAAGCTAATGAATAATGTTGCTAGTTTTTTTAAACAGCCAACTAACTTTGTACTAAGTGCCGTTCAAAAAGCTCAATACCCCAATATAGCTTTTCCTGAAATTGCATTTATAGGAAGATCTAATGTAGGAAAATCTAGTTTGATTAATGCTTTATTTGCTAAAAAAATCGCACTGACAAGTAATACACCAGGTAAAACAAGACAAGTGAATTTTTTTAATCACGCTGATAAGTTAATGGTAGTTGATCTTCCGGGCTATGGTTATGCTAAAGTTTCTAAAAAAGAAGCAGGTGAAATTTCACAACTCGTTTCAAATTACTTAACTTCAAGAACAAACCTAAAGCAGTTATTTATTCTTATTGATAATACACTCGGCGTTAAAGATATAGATTTAGAAATGTTAGAATACATGACTGCAATTAAAGAAAGAATTATAATTGTTTTTACAAAAAAAGATAAAAAAGTGAAAGAAACTTCTGCAGATACTGAAAAATTAAAATCTTATTATGAAAACTTTACTATCAGTTCCAAAAATAATGAAGGTATATTTGAAGTTCAAAAAGTAATTTATAATCTACTATAGATTTAAATTTATTTTCTTTCTTTTTAAGCTAAGAAGAATTAGTTTATATTCCGATGAATCATATTAAAAACTGGATTTTTGACCTCGACAACACACTATATAAAGCAGAGTGCGGACTATTTGATAAAGTACATATCCTGATGGGTAAATTCATAGAAGAAAAACTAGGAATAGACTCAGGATCGGCTCAGACCCTTAGAACAAAATATTATCATAAATATGGAACAACGTTAAGAGGACTGATGTCTGAACATCAAATCGATCCCAATGAATATTTGGATTATGTCCATCAAATTAATTATGAGGTCGTCTCTCCTAATGAAGGACTTGCTAAAACTATTAAAAATCTCAAAGGAAAGAAATACATATTTACAAATGCAAACTACGGTCATGCTGAAAAGGTTCTCGATAAATTAAAAATGAATGATGTGTTTGATGGTTGCTTTGATATTTCAGAAAGTGATTATCAGCCAAAACCCCATAAGCCTATTTATGATGCATTTCAGAAAAAGTTTAATCTCCCAAATAATGAAACTGCAATGTTTGAAGATTTACATATCAATCTAAAGTGTCCTCATGAACTTGGATGGACCACTATATGGATAACAAACAATTTAGAATATAATCTCAATAGAGATATAAAGATTCAAAGTGATATACAAAAAATAATGGAAGAAAAAAAATACATTGACCATACAACAGATCAATTGGAAAATTTTTTAAATAAAGTACAATAAGATAAATATGAGTAACCAACAAATAATTGAAAATCTTTGGGATCAAAAGGATACTATTAATTTTTTAGAGGATCCTAAAGCTCAAGAGGCCGTCAACTCTATATTAAATCAATTAGATAGTGGTTCTATTCGGGTTTGTGAAAAAAATAATGGCGAATGGAATGTTAACCAATGGATTAAAAAAGCCATATTACTAAGTTTCAAAACAAAAGATATGAGTCTGATTAAAGGTGGTCCTTCATTTGGATCAAGCGATACTTATTGGTGGGATAAAGTTCCCTCAAAATTTGAAGGTTGGGGAGAGTCTGAATTTAAAAGTGCTGGATTTAGAGCTGTTCCTAATTGTATCGTCAGAAGATCTGCTTTTATTGCTAAGAGTGCGGTTTTAATGCCCTGCTTTGTAAATCTAGGAGCTTATGTTGACGAAGGGACAATGATTGATACTTGGTCTACAGTAGGCTCATGTGCTCAGATTGGGAAAAATTGTCATATATCTGGTGGTGCTGGTATAGGAGGAGTACTAGAACCGCTTCAAGCAAATCCGGTTATTATTGAAGATAATTGTTTTATTGGCGCTCGTTCAGAAGTGGCTGAAGGAGTTATAGTTGGAGAAGGTTCAGTTCTTTCAATGGGTGTTTTTATAGGAGCATCAACAAAAATTATTAATAGAGATACTGGAGAAATTTTTATGGGTAAAGTGCCTCCCTACTCTGTGGTAGTTCCAGGCAGTATACCTTCATCAAAAGGAAATATTTCACTTTATTGTGCCGTCATTGTTAAAATTGTTGATGAAAGAACAAGATCAAAAACTTCAGTAAACGAATTATTAAGAGATTAAAATGAACGATACAATCGAACTGGCAAAAAAGCTTATAGCTTTTGAATCTATAACGCCTGCAAAACAAGATATTTTTGATTTTCTTATAAAATTATTTAAAGAACATGGCTTTGAAACAAAACAATTAAATTTTAATGGCAATGGAAGTTATGAAGTAATTAATTTATTTGCGACTTATGGAATGTCTAATGCAGGTTCAAATGCTAAACATTTCAATTTTGCATGTCATGTAGATGTTGTGCCCCCTGGAAACATAGAAGATTGGACTGAGAATCCGTTTAACCCAATTATAAAAGATGGTTATCTATACGGAAGAGGTTCTGAAGATATGAAGGGATGTACCGCCGCAAGTATAATTAGTGTTTTTAATTTTATAAAAAATAATAAAGATTTTAATGGAACTATTAGTTTTATAATAACCGGAGATGAAGAGGCCGATTCAATTAATGGTGTTGATAAAGTAGTTGATTGGATATCTGCTCAAGGTATTAGAATTGATGGCTCTATTGCAACTGAATCATCTTCAGAGAAAATCTTAGGAGATCAAATTAAAGTCGGACGTAAAGGTGCTGTTGATGTTCATATTGAAGTCATTGGTAAGCAAGGGCATGCTGCTTATCCACAATTAGCAAAAAATCCTTTGCATGGAGTTTCTAAAATAATTGATTTTTTTGATAATTATAAATTGGATGAGGGGAATAATTTTTTTGAAAAGTCCAGTATTCAATTTACTCAAATAGAACTCAATAATAAGGCAAAAAATGTAATACCTGAAAGATTAAAAGTGGTTGCAGATATGCGTTTTAATGATTTGTGGAATGCAGAAAGTATTAAAAAATTTATTAATGAGAATGTAAGTAGAATTTGTGAAGACAATGGTTTTAATCATAAAACAAATTTAATTTTTAGAGGTCTACCCTTTCATAGCTTTGATTCACCATTCACAAAAGACTGCGTTAATGCCATTAAAGAAGTTACGGGCATAGATGCAAAACAAGATACTGGTGGCGGAACTTCCGATGCGAGATTCATGCAAAGAATATGTCCTGTATTTGAATTTGGTACTATCAATAAAACACTTCATCAGGTGAATGAGTGTGTATCTGTTGAAGATCTAAGAACAACAGAAAAAATTTATTATAAAACATTAGAAAATTTCTTTAACTAATGGATGTTGGGGATATCCTTCCGGATATACTTTTAAGAAGCTCTTCAGAAAAGATAATTGACGATTTTAGCTTACATCAAAATCTTAAAAATAAAAATGTTCTAATGATTTGTGTACCAGGAGCTTATACTTCTACTTGTCATAACAAACATCTTCCTCCTTTTATTAAAAATTATGATTTTTTGAAAAAAGAAAAAAATATTGATGAAATTTACTGTATTAGTGTCAATGATCCCTATGTAATGCAGCAGTGGTCTATTTCTTTAAAATCTAATAGTATTATTTTTCTCTCGGATGGTAATTGTGAATTGGCTAAAGAGACTAAATTGCATAAAAATTTTAATCATAATTTAATGGGTTTGAGGTTCAAAAGAAGTGTAATAAGAGTAGATAATTTAATTATTAGAAAAATTATTATTGATGAAACCGGACTTTCAGAAACAAGTTATGAAGAGATATTAAAGACTATTTAAATACTCAATTATTTTTTTTTCTTTTAGGAAACCTTTAGCAAATATTAACGATTCAGAACTAAATCTTTTATATTGATTTTTATTCATAATTAAATCTTTCATTGCTTTATAGAGATCGTCTACATTTTTTTCTTTTACTATAAATCCTGTTTGATTTTGAACTATTGACTCAGGAGTTCCTCCACTGGTTGATACGATACAGGGTAAGCCATATGCTGCAGCCTCAACATTTGAAATACCAAAACCTTCGATACTATTTCTATCTAAAAATGTAGGCATGACATGAATTTTAGAATCTATTAATACTTGATTTCGATCTAATCCATCTAAAAAAAATACCTGATTTTGCAATGAATATTTCATCACTAGGTTTTTAAGCTGACTTAACTCATCGCCTCTTCCTAAAATTGCATAACTGCATAATAAATTATCAATATCTTTTAATTTTTTTAATGCCTGTAGAATTAACTGGTGGCCTTTTCTTCTTTCTAAACGAGCTATAGTGCAAAAATCATATTTTTTTTTACTTATATCAGGTTTTTGAATTTCTTCAATAAAAGCAGGATAAATTACTTTTGAGTTTTGAATTTTAGAATTAACAAATTTTCTATTATATAATAATTGAGTTGATATAGAATTAAAAATTACAGTATTAGATTTTGAGATATTTTTAACTATTCTATCTCTATTTTTATCTTTAAGAATTTCATTACCGTGCACTAAACAAATAAATTTATCAGATTGATATTCAGTGTTGATATGCTCCAAAGATTTCCAACTATCAAAATAGATTTGATCAAAATTTTCTGTTGCTAATAAATGATTAATATAATTAACTTTTTTAAGTTTTCTAAAATACTTAATTTGACCAAATCTAAAAATAATATATTCATGTTTTTCATCAAATTCATCTGAAGGTTCATTACTTTTATCAGAAACTACATATACCGTATGTTTTAACTTAGAAGCTTGGATAGCAATATTTCCCATAACATGTTCTATTCCTCCTATATTAGGTGGGAAGCATTGTGTAGCTATTAATATCTTCAATATGAAACTTTTTTTAAAAATAAACCTTTAGGTAGAGCTGTTTGACCAGCTAATTTTCTATCTTTCTTTTTAAATAATTCATTGATCCATTCAAATTTTTGTTTTTCTAGTCCTATGTCAATTAAACAACCTACCATAATTCTTATTTGTTGATAAAGGAAAGACTTTGCTTCAAATTCTAAATTTATCGTATTCCCATTCGTAGTAATATGTATTTTATCAACTGTTTTAATTGGAGTTTTTGCCTGACATCCACTTGCCCTAAAACTTGAAAAATCATGCGTTCCAATTAGTACCTGTGCTCCTTTTTGCATTAAATCCAAATTAATTTTTTTATTAATGTGAAGAGAATGTCTAAAATCTATAGCTGAAGGTACTGGACGATTTAAAATTTTATATAAATATGTTTTATGATGAGCATTATGCCTTGCATGAAAATCATCTGACACTTTTTCAACATTAATTATTTTAATATTCTCTTTAGATAAATGAAAATTAATACCATGAAGAATTTGATATAAATCCGTTTTATTATTAATTTTAAAATTAGCACATTGTGCTAAGGCATGAACACCAGCATCAGTCCTGCCAGCACCATAAATTATGGTTTTTTCTCCTGAGAAAGCATGTATGGCTTTTTCAATTTGTCCTTGGACAGAAACTGCATTTATTTGACTTTGCCATCCACTATAATTAAGCCCATCATATTCAATTAAAATTTTGAAATTAGGCATTTACATTTTTTCCGATTTGGAAATTCTTATAGCCTAAAATGAAGTCTTTAGAATTCATTTTTGATTTTCCTTCAACTTGAATTTCATTAATTTGAATGCTGCCCTGACCACAAGCGATAATCAATTCATTATCTATAATTACTCCCATTTCCCCTGTCTTTTCAGCTATTTTAGCTTTTAAGATTTTATATCTCTTACCTTCGAAACTAAACCACATTGCAGGATAGGGATAAAAGGCTTTAATTTTTTGATTAATAGTATGATTGGTTTCTGACCAATTAATCTGGCACTCCTCTTTGCTAATTTTATGAGCATAACTTGCTTTACTAGCATCTTGATCTGTCAGAATAACCATTCCTTTAAAATAATTCTTTAAAACATCATATAAAAGAGAGCAGGACTCAATACTTATAATGTTAATTAAATCTTCTCCATTCATTAGTGGAGTTATTTCAATTTCTTTAGTTTTTAAAATGGGTCCTTCATCAAGTTTATTATTCATTTTCATAATAGTAATACCGGTTTTAGAATCATTATTTTCAATTGCTCTTTGAATAGGTGCAGCCCCTCTCCATTTTGGCAACAAAGAAGCATGAATATTAATAAAGCCAAACAAAGGTACATCTAGCCAAGATTGAGGAATAATTTTTCCAAATGCGAAGAGTATGGCAATATCTGGTTTTAATGATTTAAATTCTTCTAAACTATTTGAATCAATCAAGTTAGGAGTAAAAACGGGTAAAAGTTGAGAATTTGCCCATTCATGAACAGGTGTTATTTTAGTTTTCATTCCTCTTGATTTTTTTTTTGGCTCTTGTGTATAAACACCCACTACCTCATAACCACCAAGGTACAATGTTTTTAATGGAGGTAAGCTAAAATCTGGCGTACCAAAAAATACTATTTTTTTATTTTTCATCACTTTTATTTAATTCTTTTTTATGTTTTTTCATTTTTCTAATAATAACATCTCTTTTTAGTCGACTTAAATGATCAACAAATAAAATTCCATTAATGTGATCTAGTTCATGCTGAATTACCCGAGAAGTAAAATCTTTAGTAACTAGCTTTTGTTTTTTATTATTTTCATCTAAGTATTCTACAGTTATTTCATCTGGTCTTTCTAATTCAGCATAATGGCTTGGAAAAGAGAGACAGCCTTCTTCATAAATCGATGTCGATTTTTTTAAATTTGTTATAATGGGATTAATCATTGCTATAGGATTTCTAACTTCTTCTCTTACTCCAGCATCAATAATAAAAATTCTTTTATTAATTCCTACTTGTGGCGCAGCAAGACCTACTCCATTTGCCTCATACATAGTTTCAAACATTTCTTTTATTAGTTTCTGATGATGGCTATCAACTTGCGCAAGTGGATCACAAACTTTTCTCAGGACTGGATCTGGGGCTAAAACTATTTTAAGCATTTTTATTAATATTATGTTAAATTCTTATACGATGAATAACACTAAAGTCAAAATTTTTGATCATTTAGACTCTAAATTAGCTAATAATCAAGAGATAAAACTCCCTTTATTAGTTTCTGAAGGTAAAGTCATAGAAAAATGGATTGACTATAATAACCACATGAATATGGCTTATTACGTTCAATGTTTTGAGGAATCTTCAGATTATATTTTAGAATTATTAAATCTTGGGCATAGATATGCCGTTGAAGAAAAAAAAGGTATCTTTGTCATAACCTGCAAAATTAATTATATAAAAGAAATTACCTTGAATGAAAATTTCAAAATTTATGCTAATAAAATTATAATAAAAGGTAAAAAATTAATTTTAGATCTATCTATGTTAAACGACAAACAAAATATTGTTGCTGATTATAATATATTAAATTTAAATGTAGATTTAGTTAATAAAAAATCTTGTAGTTTTTCAAATCATATGTTGAATATTCTTAGCGACTAAAAGTTTTTTCTTGATTCTAATGCCGCCCCCAAAGTGTTATCGTCGAGATAATGTATTTCACTGCCAATAGGAACTCCATAAGCCAACTGCGTTATCTTAATTTCTAAAGATTCAAAAAAATCTTTAATAACAAGTGCTGTAGTCTGACCCTCAATTGTAGCACTTAAAGCTAAAATAATTTCTTTAACATTATTTTTTTCTATGCGCTCCTTTATTTTATTTAATTTTAAGTCTTGTTCACTAAATCCTTTAGCTGCTGATAATAACCCTCCTACTACATGATAATGACCTTTAAAAAAACCAGATCTTTCGAATGCCCATACATCTGCCATATCCTCAACAATACATACAATACTGGAGAGACGGTCTGGATTAGAACAAATCTTGCAAGGCTCTTGTGTATCTAAAATTCCACAAGTATTACATTTTTTAATTGATGCTGCTGTTAATTCAATACTTTCACTAAGCGGTATCATTAAATCTTGCTTATTTTTTATTAAATAAAGAGCAATTCTTTGTGCAGATTTATTACCTATACCTGGCAATCTTGCTATTAGATTAATTAATTTTTGTAATTCGTCTTGTGCCAAATTAAAAAGGTAATTTCATACCTGGAGGAAGTGCTAATCCACCTGTAACTTTTTTCATTTCTTCAGCTGACATTTCATCAACTTTTTCTTTAGCTTGATTCAATGCGGCTTTAATTAAATCCTCTAAGACTTCTTTTTCATCTGCATTTAAGAGGCTAGGGTCAATGTTAATTGATTGAACTTGTTGTTTGCCATTCATAACAATTGAAACCATCCCCCCTCCAGCATTAGCCTCTACCGTCTTACTTTCTAATTCCTTTTGAACTTCCTGCATTTTACTTTGCATTTCTTGGACTTTTTTCATCATATTGCCCATATTACCCATCATTATCATTGTTCCTTTCGATTTCTTCTATGTCTAATATCTTTGCATTAGGAAATTTAGCAAGTACTTTTTTAAATTCCTCTGACCCCATTTCTTTTTTGATAAGTTCTTGCTTACGTATTTCTTTTAGCTCATGTAGTAAAATAACTTCATTAGATTCTTCAAATGATAATTTGTATATGTCTTTAAGGTTAGAATTTAACTCCCTATATCCAGGAAAATCTTTTTTATTAGCTGATATTTTCAATATTTTATCTTCTTTATCAAATAAAATTATTTCACAATTTTCCAAAATAATACTTGCCATTAATGGCGAAAATTCATTCCCATAAAATTGAAAAAAATCTTCCTGAAGCTTTATTCTTTCTTGTATTGATATTTTTTTTATATTTTTTTGAATTACTTCTAATTCTTCGATTTTAATATTTTTTTTTTCTTTTGGAAAATTTATTTTAAGCTTTTTTTTTTCGTCTAGGATCTTGCCTGAATCTCCATGTATCAAAAAACAACTTCGGAGCAAAATCATTTCCAGTGTTAGATGAGGGTTAGGCGAAATTTTAATCTCTTCATATCCTCTCATTAGACTTTGCCAAAAAATATTTAACTGCCCTTCGTTTATCTGTTCTACTGCTTTAGCGAAAGCTCTATCTTCCTCTGATAAAAAATCATCATTAAGTAGTTGAGGATTAATTTTAATTTTTAATGCCCAATTCACTACTTCCATTAGTTCTTGTATAACTTTACTAGTTTCGGTTCCTCTTTCATACATATCTTGAAGAACTATCAATAACTTATTCATTTGATTATCAGTAACTTGTAAAGCAAGATCATATATGTCAGTTCGTCTTGCAAAACCTAGCATATTTACTATATCTTGATCTTCAATTTTTTGAGCTGTTTTAAAAATATTTGCTTGATCTAGAATACTTAAACTATCTCTAACAGAACCGTCTCCGGCTTTTATAATCATGTAGAGCGCTTGATTAGTAATTTCAATACCCTCAAGGCCAATAATTTTTTTTAAAAAATCAAACATTGTTGATTTATTAATTCTTCTTAAATCAAATCTTTGACATCGAGATAAAATAGTAATAGGAACTTTTGAAATTTCTGTTGTAGCAAAAATAAACTTTGAATGCTCTGGCGGTTCTTCTAAAGTTTTTAGCAATGCATTAAATGCACTTTTAGAAAGCATATGAACTTCATCGATTATATAGACTTTATATTTTCCCATTACCGGGCTGTACTTTACATTTTCAATAATCTCTCTAGCGTTATCGACACTTGTATTTGAAGCTGCATCTATTTCTAAAACATCAGGATGACGATCTTCAGCTATTGCTTTGGCTTGATCGCATTGATCTAGAAGAGGATTTTTATCATCATCAAAAACTGTACAATTAAGCATCTTAGCAACAATTCTTGCTGTGGTTGTTTTACCCACACCTCTTATTCCTGTAAAAATATAAGCATTTGGAATTTTATTTAATTGAATAGATTTTTTGACCGTTTCAACTAAATACTCCTGACCTATAAGATCTTTAAAATCATTAGGTCTGTATTTAAGTGCTAATACTGTTGAGTTTTTTTTATTCATTTAAGACTATCTAAGAGAATTACACGACCCAAAACTTCATGTTACGGCTGCTTTATTTCGAACCTGACCGACTTGGCACAAAGACTTGCCCATGTAATTCTCAACATAGTTTATAGCAGTTCTTTATAAAATATAAAATTATTGTCTTGATCTATATGAAGATTTTTCAAAAACACCTAAATTCTTAACTTTTGAGCAGTAATGATTAAGGTCATCTAGGGCAAGTTTAGTATTGGATTGATTAGGATGGCCTTCTATCTCGCAATAAAATTCCGTGATAGTGAATTGTTCGCCATAATTATAACTTTCTAATTTTATCATATTGACATTATTGGTAGCAAAACCTCCCATTACTTTAAATAAAGAACCAGGTGTATTTTTAACTGAAAAAAGAAATGCAGATATATACTCTTTACTTTCATCATAAGAAGAATTTGGTTCATTTGACATGATAAAGAAACGAGTAATATTATTTATTGTATTAGCAAAACTATTATCAATAATTTTAAGAGAATAAATATCCGCAGCGAGTTTTGATGCAATTGCAGCAGTATCCAAAATACCAGAATCTGATATATTTTTTGCGGAACCCGCCGTATCTGCTCCAATCAATATTTCATAACCATTTTTTTGGATCTTATTACTACATTGTGCTAAAGCCTGCTCATGACTAATAACTTTTTTAATTTTACTACTATCGGTATCCGGATGAATTAATAAATGATGTTCAACTCTTTGGAAATGTTCAGCTATTATATAAAGTTTTGATTTAGGTAACAAGCGGTGTATTCCAGCAACTCTTCCTGCGGCTGAATTTTCAATAGGTATCATAGCTAAATCTACATTGCCTAGTTCAGCTAACTCTATTGTTTTTTCAAAAGTAATACATGGAACATGATGAACATTTCCATAGACTTCCTGAATTGCTAAATGACTGTAAGCTCCGTCTTTACCTTGAAATGAAATTTTTTTTGTCATTTTTTTAATATTTGATTTACTCTAATCAAATCTTCCTTTGTATCAACGCCTAAAATATTTTCTTTAATCAAGGAAACTCCTATTCTATTTAAATCTTTTATACGAAGTTGCTCTAACTTTTCATTTTTTTCTCTTTCAGATATTGGCATTTTTAAAAAATCTTTTAAAAAAGATATTTGATAACCGTAAAGACCAATATGATGAAAAGTATTTAAATTCATTCCAGAAGTCTCAGTTGGTTTTCTAAAAAAATTTTCTGCCATAGAAATATTTTCATTTTCTTTAATGGTTAACTTAACTTTATTAATATCTTGAAATTCAACTTCGTCAACAAATGGACAGCAAAGTGTTGACATTTCAAAATAATCAATTGTTTTTAAAAGTAACTCAATATGATTGGTGGTTATAAACGGCATATCACCTTGAATATTAACTACCTTATTAAAATTTTCTTTTGTTTCAATTTTTGAAATAGCCTCTCCTATTCTGTCTGTTCCTGATTGATGATCAGGATCAGTATGAATAAACTTTAAGTTATATTGTTTACAATATGTTTCTATCTCTTCATCACAGGTAGCGAGAAATGTATTTGGGTAACTTGTAATAACTCTATTATAAATATAATGGAACATGGGCAGACCTTGAATTTGAGCAAAAGGCTTATTAGGAAAGCGTGTTGCAGCTAAGCGCACTGGAATTATTGATACTATGTTCATTCTGTGCGACAAATATCCGTTTTAAGAGGCATTTTGATTAAAATAGACTGCTTCTCTATAATATGGAAACCAATAAAATCTTAGGTGCTATTATTTTAGCATTATTGCTGTTAGCTCTTTTTTCAAAAACTGGAGAAATGCTTGTCCATCCTGATTATCCTGAAGAAACAGCATATAAAATAGACGTACCTGAAGAGGGAAGCCAAAACGAATCATTTGAAGAGACTGTTGATCCATTTGAAAATTTACCAGATATTTTATCTTTATTGCAAATTGCTTCGCTTGAAAATGGAGAGAAACTTTCAAAAAAATGCGCAACCTGTCATTCTTTTGATAATGGTGGTGCAAATAAAGCAGGACCTAACTTATGGGATATTGTGAATAGACAAAAAGCCCGTAAGGATGGATTTGCTTATTCTGCAGCTATTTCAAAATTTGGTGGTGACTGGAATTACACTGAATTAAACAAATTCTTACTAAAACCAAAAAAATATATTGAAGGAACAAAGATGAATTTTAATGGTTTAAAAAAGGATAGCGATAGAGCTGATCTCATTATATGGCTTAGATCTCTCTCAGACGCTCCTGTTCCCTTAAATTAACATTATTTATCAAAGAATTTTTTTATTTAACTTATTTTATTAATATTTAAGATTATCTAATGATTAACTTCAGAGAAAGTTTTGCTCTTTACCTAGACAAAAGAATGATCAAGATTCTACTTTTAGGAATAATGAGTGGCTTTCCTTGGGTTCTTATAGGAAGTGCTTTGTCTTTATGGTTAAAAGAAGAAGGCCTCAGTAGGTCCACCATAGGTTTTGCTGGCTTGATATTTGGTGTCTACGCTATTAATTTTTTATGGGCTCCTTTAATAGATAAACTTAAAATACCTTTTTTAACTGATAAAATTGGTCATCGAAAATCCGTAATAACTGTTATGCAGATTATTATACTAATATCCTTAGTGCTTTGGAGTGTTTTAGATCCAAATGAAAATTTATTAGTTATAATTGCCATAGGCCTTGCAATTGCTTTATCTTCTGCAACACAAGATATTACTATTGATGCTTTAAGAATTGAACAAATTGGAAAAGACGAAAGAAGTAGTATGGCTGCCGGTGCAGCTATGGCTGTAGTTGGATGGTGGACAGGTTATAAAGTTGGTGGCATTATCGCTCTTTACTCTGCTGAAATTTTACAAAATAATGGAATTGAAAATTATTGGCAGATAACATTTATAATTTTAACAGCAATCATTATCCTTTGTAATATAGGTTTAAATTTTATTCCTGAATCTAATGAGGAACGCTTCAAACAACAAAAAGAAGACGATAGTAAAATTGCAAATAAAATTGGAAATAATTCTTTTTCTAAGCTAGCTGCTTGGTTTATTGGTACAGTATTAAATCCGCTATTAAGTTTTTTTAAGAAAAACGGAGTGTCTATCGGATTAGGCATACTTGCTTTCATATTTTTATTTAAAATTGGTGAAGCTTTTTTAGGTCGTATGAGTATAGTTTTTTATAAAGAGATGGGTTTCTCCAAAGGAAATATTGCTCTTTACTCTAAAGGCATAGGATGGATAACAACAATATGTTTCACATTGATTGGTGGTTTATTTGCTATTAGAGCTGGCGCTATAAAGGCATTATTTATAGCGGGTATTATTATGGCATCTACTAATTTACTTTTTACACTCTTATATTGGACAGGAAAATCAGAGCTACTTTTCGCAATAGCAGTTTTATTTGATGATGTAGCAGCTGCTTTTGCAACTGTCGCTTTTGTAACTTTTATTTCCTTACTTGTTGATAGAACTTATACAGCAACACAATATGCACTATTAGCCTCTATTGGGACTATGGGGAGGACTCTTTTAGCTTCTTCATCAGGGGCTATGGTAGATTGGCTAGATGGAAATTGGGGATTATTTTTTATAATCACTGCAATAATGGTAATTCCTTCACTTATATGTTTATATTTTATTAAAGACAAAATTAAATTTTCTAATAAAGATATTTCTAGCAGCTAAATCAGAAAAGACTAGAAAAATTTTATTGTATTAAATTAATAAAAAACGTTTCAAAATTTTTATAAGTAAAATCGAAGGATAGAATAATTAAAGATTTTCTAATAGGTTTTTATATGCAGCAGTGAAACCACTTAGAGAATAATTCATATTAAAATTTTCATTGGTAATAAATCTACTGTTAATTTGCATTTTAATTCCTGATTTTAATATTTTTAAATATTCTTCATTTAATACTTCAGCTATAAAACAAGCATTAACATTACAATAAGCGAAATTAACTTCTGCAGAATTTTCTCCATCAACACTAATTTTGGCAGGTATCTTTAAATTTATCATATGGGGAAGACCTACCAGCATTTGAGATTTTCCCTCAGGATTAATTGTTAGAGAAATAAAACTTAAAATTTCATCCGTATCATTAGATAATTGAAATTGTCTTATCTCGCATGAGTCTAATTTATTTGAATCTTGGCAAAATAATTGCCAATCATTAAAATCTTTAATGAAATTTTCGCTTTCTGCTGAAGCTAAATTAAAATAAAATGAAAATATCAAAACATAAAATATAATTTTTTTCATAGTAATTAATTATACTAAGAAGTTATAAAAAATATATAAAATATCTAAACGGGATTTAAGACAATAGAAATAACTTCGTTAAAACTTCCTAATCTAATCTTTGGACCCCAAGTTCCTGAACCTGAACTAACATAAAGTGAGGAGTTTATGTGTTTATATAAGCCATATTTTTCTTTGAATTGAAGCTTAACAAGAAAGTTAAAGGGAAATATCTGACCATTGTGAGTATGACCCGATAACATTAAATCTGTTTGTCCTTTGATGAATTTCCATAAACTTGGCTTATGAACTAAACATATATTAAAAAAATTGCTCATCTTTTTAGAAAAAAATATATCTTTTTGGTTATCTATATTTTGATTATCAGATATGCCAATTAAATTTACATCTCCAAGCAAAATCGACTGATTATCTAATATGTTAATATTAAATTCTTTTAATCTTTCAATTTTTTCTTTTGAATTTTTAAGGTAATACTCATGATTTCCTGTAACGAAGTAGATGGGTGTCTTTAATTCTCTTAAGACGCTCAGTTCATCCAATTTAAATGAACTATTGTCGATTAAATCTCCACCAATTAAAATTAAATCCGGATTTATAATATTGATTTTTTTTATAATTTTTTTTAAATGCCTTATAGAATTTGATCCGAGATGCGTGTCACTTATGAACACGATATGTTTTTTTTGAATAATTTTTTCTGATTGAATTTTTATTTTTTTTATTCTAAGAAAACTTGTAGAAATATATCCTATTAAAACCAACGTAATCAAAGATATTAAAAATAAATTTAACTTAATGTGTTCGTCCAATTTTGCAAATACATCCAAAATTAAAATAAGACAAACTAAGTTTAATGCTATAAATCCAATTCCAATACCCTCGCATACAAAAATTCTTAAAGGAGTAAATGTAATTTTAGTTGCGAAATAAGTTCTTACAATAATAAATGTTATGATTGTTGAAATGAAAGAATATGTCCAATTTATATTCTTTTCTCCTGTCCAAATTTTAAAAATATCAAAGGGAAATATAAATAATAAATAAGTAGAAATAAAAAGAATAACTATAAGAATTGATGAGGTTAATATTTTTTTCATAGTTCTTTTTAATTAATTTTTTGTTTATCTAATATAAAAAGAAGAGACCCAGCTATTATAACAAATACAATGCCTATAATATTTTGTGATGTAGGTAATTGATAAAAGAATAACCATCCCAATACAATCCCATATACAAGTTGGAAATAGCTTGTCATTCCAAATATTGATGCTGGCAAAGTTCTTGCTCCATATGTAATGGCGGATACACCTAATCCTGCAAAAAATCCCCCCATCATGGAAATACAAATGTCTTTGAGATTCATTAACTCAAAGTTTAAAGACATGGCAAATAAAAAAATTATTGAGCTTATGACCATACTAAAAAAGGAAGATTCATATGAAGAGGCTAATGCAAAAAATTTTCTTGTGATGAGATTAACAATGGCAATGCATACAGCTCCTAAAAAAACAAATAAAGCTCCTATCGTTGAAACTGAATTTTCTCCAAATGGTTCCGCAGATATTCCAACACCTATAAAACCTAATATAATTGCACTAACTCTAACGATATTAATATTATCTTTTAAAAAAAATTGTGAGAGAACTAACAAAATAAGAGGTGAACTAAAAAGTATAGGATAAACAGCTGAGAGAGGTAATAAAATAACACCTTTTAAGACAAATAAAAAACCTGCTGTATGCATGATACCTCTAATTAATTGGAACTTATAATTTTGTTTTTTAAAAAAACCAATACCATGGAATTTTAATACAAAAAAACTTATGGGTATTAATGAAAAAATAGCATTTAAGAAAAGTAATTGATAAATGGGATAACTATCGCCTAGAATTTTGATAGTCGTGTCCATGGAAACCATAAAAATATATCCAACAATTGATATAAAAAATGGCGCTATATAAGAATTTTTAATCATTATTAAAAATCACAATACTACTGTTTGGTAGATATACACTTCAATTTATATGACCATTCTTTATTATATTTCGGATAAAATATGCTAAAGAGCAAGGATAGGTTTTCATTGAGACTGATCGTAGACTGATAATTTTTATTAAAAAATATTGCCGTTAATGTATTAACATCTTCTTGAATTTGATAAATTTTCTCATCAAAAGAATTTTTAATACTAATATTATCTGACTGTAGTTCTAATAAAGTACTGCCCATTTTATTTTTACAAGCTAAATATTGAAAAGTATTAATGCTTCTATCGCAAACACAAACGTAGGGAAATTTATTAATAATATCTGCTTTTGCAGAATTTACTAAAAATAGCATTGTATAAATAAAAAAAATAATAGATTTCATCTTAAATTAAAATTAATTTATAATATAAATTATGAATAGACAAATTATCACCATAATAATTATGTGCGGCATTAGCTTTCAAGTTATTCGATATTTATTAGAGACCTATTTTCAAACGGGTATTTAATAAAATGAACGAAGAAAATAGAAAATTAATTTGGAAAACTATTCAGGAAACCGGTGATAAACTACAGTCTAAACTTAAGCCGTCATCCTTTCACCCAAAAGGTAGAAATGCCTATGCTCACATTGCTCAAAGTGTTAAAGAACAATTTGGATATTCCTATAAAGATATAAAAGATGGTGAATTTGAAACT
>JAQBUY010000132.1 GCA_027623775.1 Pseudomonadota bacterium | reverse complement strand
AAGATAAAAATGAGGAATATTTTGTTTTGAATATACGGTAGCTTTAGCAATAGCTTTTCTTAATTTATTATCATTCATAGAAGTTGAATTCCCGACATCTCTTATAATTATTCTATTGTTAGGTCCAGATCCACTTATATTTTTAATATTTATATTTTTTTTTATAGCAATAGTTTTAGCGGCTGGGCTTATAAAAATTTTAAAAGGACTAATATCAATTGAACTATCATCAAAAAGATCATTTACCTTAATTTTTCTTCCAGAATAAGTTATGGCCGAAATATCTATTTCATTTTGAATAACCATTCTTTTAGCTAATGATGTAATTCTGACAGTATTTGGTAATTCAATTATATTTGATTTAAATTCAACTTTATCTTCTTTAGATTCATTACCTTTAATTTTTAAGGTATTCTTAGAATCATTAATAAAATCATTCACTTCATTTTTATCAATACTTTTAGATTCAGAAATTATGGCCACTAAATCATTCACTTTAACTATTTGGTCTTTTTCACATAAAATCTTAATTAAGAAACCATCTTCAGGAGCTTCATATTCCATGGTTGCTTTATCAGTTTCAACTTCAAATAAAACCTCTCCTGATAGAATTTCATCTCCAACATTTTTTATCCAGCTAACTATTTTTCCTTCTTCCATAGTTGGGGATAATGAAGGCATGGTAATTTTCGTAAGCATTAATAATTACCTATAAGTAACTTTTTTAACTGCTTCAACAATATCATATGTAGAAGGTAGGGCTAATTTTTCTAAATTTTCTGCATAAGGCATAGGCACATCCTTACCACTCACTTTTATTATTTCTGAATCAAGATGATCAAAACAATTAGATTGAATTAAATGAGATAAATGAGAGCCAAAACTCGTATTACCCCAACCATCTTCAACTATAACTACTCTATTTGTTTTTTTTATTGAATTAAAAATAGTTTCTTCATCAAGAGGCTTAATAGTTCTTAAGTCAATTATTTCAGGATTTAAACCAAGTTTTGAAATTTCAGGCATTGCATCTAAAATACGCTTAATACTCATACTAAAACCTATTAAAGTTAAATCTTTTCCTTTATTTAAAATATTAGCTTTACCTAAAGGTACAATAAAATTGTCCTCTTCAGGAACTAATGTTTTTTGATTGTAAAGAAGTTCATGTTCTAAAAAAACAACAGGATTAGGATTTCTAATAGACGATTTTAATAATCCTTTTGCATCTCTTGCATTAGAAGGAGCTACAACAATCAAGCCAGGAATATGAGAATACCAAGAAATAAAACATTGACTATGCTGAGCACCTACTCTAGCTGCAGATCCATTAGGACCTCTAAATACTATAGGTACATTAATTTCTCCACCTGACATATAAAGAGATTTAGCTGCAGAATTAATAATTTGATCGATTGCCTGCATTGAAAAATTAAAAGTCATAAATTCACATATGGGTTTTAATCCAGACATAGCTGCACCAATAGCTAAACCTGTAAAACCTTGTTCAGATATAGGAGTGTCTAAAACTCTATCTTTTCCAAATTGATTTAATAAATCTTGTGTGATTTTATAAGCACCTTCATACTCAGCTACCTCTTCCCCCAATAAAAATACATCTTTATCAAGATGCATTTCTTCGCTAATCGCAATGTTTAAAGCTTCCCTCATCGTCATTTCTTTTTCTGTCCAAGTTTTAGATAGCTCAATATTCTGATCATCATTAAAATTAAATTTTATTTCATTAACAGTTAAATCTTTATCAATTGGAGTTAATTCTTTTTCTGGATCTTTAGATTTTTTAGATATTTCAGTATCTACTTTATCTTCATCTTCTTCTTCACCTTCAATTTTTAAAATTGCTATCTCGGTATTAACTTTTACATTTTCAGAATTTTCAGGAATTAAAATTTTAGTTATTATACCATCATCAGGAGACTCAAGTTCCATAGTAGCTTTATCAGTTTCAATCTCAGCTAAAACGTCACCAGATTTAACTTCTTGATTTTCCTTAACAAGCCATTTTACAAGATTGCCAGTTTCCATTGTTGGTGATAAAGCAGGTAAAGTTATTTTCATAAATAAACATCCGTATAAAGTTCTTTGAGTTCTGGTAAAGGACTTGTAAGTGCAAATTGCTCAGTTTCTTTAATAATTTTTTTAACTCCAGTTTCAATATCCTTAATTTCAGCTTCAGTTAATTTGTAATCTTTTATTAAAGCTTGTCTCATAGTTAATACAGGATCAATTTCTTTTTTTTCTAATAGCTCTTCTTTAGATCTATAAAGAGCAGGATCTGACATCGAATGACCTCTAAAACGATATGTATCCATTTCAATTACGTAAGGCTTATTTTCTTTTATAATATATTCACGAGCTTTAATAGCTGCTTCACTTACAGTAAAAAAATTCATACCATCAATTTTCTCCCCCTCAATACCAAAAACTTTAGCTCTTTCAAAAAGATCACCACCAGCAGCAGATCGCTTAGTAGAAGTACCCATACCATAATGATTATTTTCTATGATAAATAAAGCAGGTAAATTCCAAAGAGAAGCTAAGTTAAATGATTCAAAAACTTGACCATTATTCATAGCTCCATCACCTAAATAAATTCTAGATATTTTTTTTTCTTTTCTGTAATTATGAGCGAAAGCCAAGCCAATTCCAATTGGAACTTGAGCTCCAACAATTCCATGACCGCCATAAAATCTATTTTTTTTAGAAAACATATGCATAGAACCGCCCTTACCTTTTGAGATTCCACTAGACCTTCCAGTAAGTTCAGACATAATTAATTTTGGATCAACACCTCTTGCAATAATATGACCATGGTCTCTATATGAAGTAACAACTGTATCTTCAAAATTAATTGAAGATAAAATTCCTACAACAACAGCTTCTTGACCAATATAGAGATGACAAAAACCACCAATATCTCCCGAACCATAAAGTTGCCCTGCTTTCTCTTCAAATTTTCTTATAAGAAACATCTTTTCATAAAAATGTAGTAATTGTTTTTGATTAAATTTTTCCATTAGTTTATTTTAATTAAAAGTTCACCAGGGCTAGTATAACCATATTTTCTTTTTGCAATTTCATCAATAAAGTCATCCTTATTTGTATATAAAGAATTTAAGTCTTTATCAATACTAGAGATTTTTAAATTTAAATTTTCTAAATTATCATTTAGAATT
>JAQBUY010000131.1 GCA_027623775.1 Pseudomonadota bacterium | reverse complement strand
GATTTAGAAAAAATTTATTTTAAATACTTAAATAAAAAAACTTTAAAAAATACTTTAGTTCCCTTTGATCATCCTCTCTATATTTTATTTTCTAGTGGTACGACAGGTTTACCTAAATGTATTACACATAGTCATGGTGGCGTAACCTTACAACATATAAAAGAGCTATCTCTTCATACTAATGTTTCATCAAAAGATAACATGCTTTTTTTTACTACATGCGGTTGGATGATGTGGAACTGGATGGTTTCAAATTTATTACTAGGGGCTACCATTACTCTTTATGAAGGCTCTCTCTTTTATCCAGATGCATTGAATTTTATTAATATTATTAAAAAAAGTAAGTCTACTATATTAGGAGCTGGAGCTAAGGCCTTTGAGCACTTACATTCAAGACACTTACCTAAAAAAGAAACATATATAAAAAATTTAAAATCTATTTTATCTACAGGTTCTCCTTTATCTGACGAAACCTTCGAATTTATTAATAAAAATATTAATAAAAATATTCCTATTTATTCGATAAGTGGAGGAACTGATATAGTTTCTTGTTTTATGTTAGGCAATCCTATCAAGCCTGTTTATAAAGGTGAAATTCAATCTCCGGGATTAGGAATGGATATTGATGTTTTTGATGAGAATGGATTGCCAACTAATAAAACAGGCGAATTAGTTTGTAAAAGTCCTTTTCCTTCTAAACCCATTTATTTTTGGAATGATAAGAATAATAAAAAATACAAGGATGCTTATTTTACTAAATATAAAAATATTTGGAGCCATGGTGATTTCGTGAAAAAAACTGTCAATGGGGGCTATAGAGTATTTGGAAGATCTGACGCTACTTTAAATCCAGGTGGTGTAAGAATCGGAACTGCAGAAATTTATAATGTTTTAAATTCTCTAAGTTATGTTGAGGATTCATTGGCGGTGGGATTAAAAGATAAGAATGATGAAAAAATATTACTTTTTATAAAGACAGCCATACAAAATACTATTACTGATAACCAAATTTTAAAAATTAAAAAGTTAATTAAAGATCAACTTAGTCCAAGGCACGTTCCTTGGAAGATTTTTCAAGTGGGCGATATTCCTAGAACAAAAAGTGGGAAAAATTCTGAAATAATAGTAAAAAAAACACTTAATAATGATAAGATTTCCAACTTAGATGCCTTAGCTAATCCTGAGTCTCTAAAAGAATATAAAAATATAAAAATTTATGAGTGAAGTATTAATTATTGATGCTATAAGAACCCCAATAGGAAGTTTTTTAGGTCAGTATAAAAAAACAGAATCCACTGATTTGGGATCTTCTTGTATTGAAGGTATTTTTAATAGGAACAAAAATTTAAACAAAAAACATGTCGAGGGACTAATTTTAGGTCAAGTTCTAACGGCAGGACTGGGCATGAACACCGCAAGGCAAGTTTCACTTAAATCAGGCCTTTCTCAAAGTAGTTTTTCATATTGCGTGAATCAAGTTTGTGGTAGCGGAATGAGAGCAGTAATGGATTCAGCATTAAAAATTCAAAGCAAAGAAAATCAACTCTTAATTGCTGGAGGCCAGGAAAGCATGTCCTTAGCAAGACATACTTCATTGCTTCGAAAAGGAATAAAATTAGGCAATGAGGAAATGATAGATTCAATTTTATCTGAAGGTTTAACAGATGTTTTTTCAAAAAATCATATGGGTATTACGGCAGAAAATGTTGCCAAGCGATATAAAGTTAACAGAAAAGACCAAGATGAATTCGCATTTAATTCTTATCAGAAGGCTTATAAAGCTTTAAAAAATAATTATTTTAAAAATGAGTTAATTTCTACTGCTTTAATTGATGAGGTCAGACCTAATACAAAGTTAGAAAAATTATCTTCGCTCAAAGCTGCATTTAAAAAAAAAGGAACTGTCACCGCCGGAAACGCATCCTCATTAAATGATGGTGCTGCAATGCTAGTGCTCAGCTCTGAGGATTATTGTAAAAACTATAAGATTAAACCGATTGCTAAAATAATTGGATGGTCAGATTATGCTGGAGACCCTAACTACATGGGAATTACTCCAATCCATGCTATTAAAAATTTAATGAAAAAGTTGAATGTATCTCTTGATTTTTTTGATTTGATTGAAATTAATGAAGCTTTTTCAGCAACTTCTGTAGCGGTTCAAAAAGAGCTCGGTATAAAAAAAGAAAGATTAAATATTTGCGGTGGAGCTATTGCTCTTGGTCATCCCATTGGTTGTTCAGGTTCTAGAGTTCTCACAACACTTGTTCATCAACTTAAAAGAACTAAAAAAAAATATGGTGTAGCAAGTATGTGTATTGGTGGTGGTCAGGGTCTTGCAGTTGCGGTTGAGATTGTCTAGCTAATCTAGATGCAATTAAGTAATTCACTTAAAGCAGCAATTGTGCTTTGTCTAGCTTCTTTATTTTGGTCTGGAAATTTTATTGTTGGCAGACTTGCTTCAACAGAAGCTATTATTTCACCTTTATCTCTTGGTTTCTATCGATGGGTTATAGCTTTTATAATTTTAACACCTTTTTGTTTATCTTCATCTTTAAAAATTTTTAATCAAATTAAAAAACAACCCCTAGTATTTTTTATTATAATTTTAACTGGCCCAACTTTATTTAATACTTTCATATACGTAGGATTAACTTCCACTAAAGTAATTAATGCTCTTTTAATTGTTTCCACTACACCCATGTTAATCATTTTGTTTAATTTTTTATTATTTAAAATTCAATCTTCAAAAATTCAATTCGTAGGTATTATTATTTCTTTAGTGGGTGTCAGTTATGTTATCACTAAAGGAAATTACAATAATTTTTTTAATTCAGAATTTTATGGTGGGGATACTTTTATTATTTTAGCAGTAATCTGTTGGGCTATTTATTCTATATTTCTTAAAAAAAATAAAACAGATATTGGTGGCCTATCTTTTCTTTACATATCATTCGGTTTTACTATTTTATTATTACTTCCTGTATATCTTTTTGACATATTAATTTTGAATCATAGAATTATTATAAATTCTTCTTCAATACTCACAATTGGGTACACAGGAATTTTTCCAAGTATTTTTTCATATTTGTTTTGGAATATGGGAGTAACATTAATTGGAGCAAATAAATCAGGACCTTTTCTTCATTTAATGCCTATTTTTGGTGGAATTCTTGCTTTTTTAGTATTCCAGGAAACACTAGAAACATATCATTATGTAGGGATCATATCGGTCATTCTCGGCATTATAATTA
>JAQBUY010000130.1 GCA_027623775.1 Pseudomonadota bacterium | reverse complement strand
CTCCTGTTCCCTATCGTCTGGCATCCAGTGATTATTTAGGTGTTTCCCCATAGGTATAAGATGCAGATACAGCATCCTTGTTGTTATTGAAAGAAATCTGAAATTACTGGTAAAATGCTGGTATCTATGGCCAGAATCTATACCTACAAGTTTGACAGAGGGATAGGAAACATCGATTACAACTGGTCAAAATTTTATCCAGACGAAATCATGCGTTGGGTGGAGCTACATTTTGATAAAGATGTTCGCAAAAAGTTAGAAAATGCGAAAAATATCGATCAGGACATTCATCCCAGCGGTGAGCATCATCAGTTTGATCAGAATTATACACTAGAGAACGACGATTTGGGTAGAACATTACATTTCAGAGCGGTTTTAGAGCAAGCTAGAAGGCTTGGGTTAGAAGATGCGCAATATCACATACCACCTTACTATCTTGAAAGATTAGACAAAACAGAAGATTTCCCCACGCCTCCATGGGAAAAGTAGATGAGTTTTTTTACAATATTTTTTATCGGATGGTGTGTGACTTACTACCCAATGATTATTTTAACAAATAAAAAACCTGAATACTCTTGGCTTATTTTTGTTTGGTTCTTTGCTTTGATGATTGTTGCCGCAGTTTCCAGCCTTCAATATATTTTTTAGTGAAAATTTGTGTCAAAAAATTTCTACAAAGACTAACTGGGTAGCCCTGACCGTAACCTTTCCCAACACCAGCAGTGGCCCAGTCAACATCTCATTTCCGTTCGGTAAGGCTTCGGATGACGGTCGCGGCTAAATAGTCCGGTCGAACAGAAGAAAGTGCGCCACCATAGCGCCCGATGGGCGTTCGAATGTAATCTGCGATATATGCATTTTGAACCATGTCGCGACTCACAAAACAGGAATGAGTTTATTTTTGCGTAGTTTATCGAACTGCTCAAAAAACATTTCTTTATAATCCGTAAATTGGGTGAAACCAAACTTTCTAGCTTTGGTCATTGACGACATGATGTCGAACTCTGGCGTAAAGACAAAATTACCGTATTCCCACTTAATAAGTTGTTCATAAGGAATATCAACCAAGCCATGATGCTTTTTGTAAGTTAATAACCTACAACTTACCCTTTCTCCATTTCATGTAATTCCTATAAGCATTATCTATATCAGGCTCCAAATCAAATGTTTTTAAAATACCAGACAAGTAATTTAATAAATCATCGTCAGCTTTTCCTCTATTAATATATTTAGGTCTTTTTCTGTTAAGAGCAATACGCCAAATTACAGCAGATTCTTTTATAACAGCTAAAACCTCTTTATTAATTTTAGACTTTTTAAATTTTTCTTCTTTTACAAATTTAACAAGTAAATCATAAACTTTATCAAAGTTCACTAAAGTGTCTCTAAAATGTCCTATTATGTGATGGTTATTATTTTCATCCCAACCTAATTTCTTTATCATTTCGAAGTGTTTAGACGGATTTTTTACAGCTAATGGCAATTCATTGAATAAATCTATAGATTTTTTAAAATGACCTTTTATTTTTCTTAGATTAGTTAAAGTTTTATCATCATCCATAAGGCCCAATTTCGAACCATCTTTATAAATTTTAAAAGCTCGTTGTATAATTTTTGCATATGACAAACATTCTTCGTAACTAATAGGCAAATGAGGCGCTCTATATCCATTGATTTTTATGTCTGCTCGTTTGTTATAATTATTGATAATTGAAGCAATTTCTTCTAACTGATTATCCATTAAACCACCCTCGCCTTTTCAGCTGGATCAACTTTACCTAAACAAACATCTTCCCAATGCTCAGTTATAACTTTTCTTTCATTAATGTAGTCATAGTGCATGTATGTAGATATCAATTTGTTTTTTTCATTATGTGACATTTGACGCTCTAAATGCTCAGTTCTGTAACCACATTGCTCACCCCACGTTCTAAATGAGTGCCTAAGTCCGTGGGCAACAGGGTTCTTTTCGCTATTCTTATGCTTAAATTCTTTCATTCTGCCACGAAGTAATCTTCTCATCAGATTGAGGGGTGCCTCATTTGACAAATTAGTGCTTTTATAAGGAAACACATATTTACTATTAGTTCTTTGCCTCATGATGTCCAAAACTTTTATTAAGTATGCAGATAGGTTGAGGGTATGAGGTGTATTATTTTTCATTCTTATAGCTGGCACTTTCCAAAAGTTACCATCAACCTCAGACCACTCCATTCCACATACTTCATTAGGTCTAGTGTTAGTTAGCAAAATAAATATAGTTGCATAAGATATTGTAGAATTATGTTTTTCTAACATTTCTACAAATTCTGGTATTTTTTCAATAGCCATATAACCCTGACTTTTTTCCCTATAATTATATGGTTTCAAAAGGTCATCCTTAACCTCTGGTGTAGGGTTCTCTTTTAAAAACTTTCTTGAAATTGCATATTTAAAAACATTGTCAATCGAAGACCTTAATTTTTTAAACAATGGTATTTTACCATCTGTTATTAATACATTTAAGCAATCTCTAATATCATCTGTACTCACATCACTGATGGATTTATTTCCAAAATATGGATAGGCATATGTTTTGATTGGGTTGAGTGATCTTTGAGCATGCTTGCTACTCCAATTAGCCACATGAAATTCATACCAACTCATATGCATTTCCTTAAAAGTCTTTTCATCCCTTTTAGGAACTTTGTTAGAGTGGGGCGATGCTAATTCTTCTAACTTCTTTTGGAAAAAAATTGCATCTTTTGTATGCCTTAGAGCTGATTTGATTTGTTCTACTGAAAAATCAGTTTTTAGGTTTTTTCTAATATCGTTAGCTAAGCTCTTTGCATCAGCAAGATACTCTATTTCATCCTTATACTTACCTATGGTAATCCAATTAATAGTGTTTTGGTTTTTCTTATGCTTATACTCAAATGTTTTAGCATTAGCATGAACCCTTAAATATAAATTGGTTTGATTTACTTTATGTCTACCCAACTCTTTGAGGTTGTCTAATTTTTTAACATTATCTATCAGCATTTTGACTCTCAAATGAGGAACCACTCATTAAAAAAAGTTACCCTAAAGTTACCCTTTTACTGTAATTTAGAATAATATTGCTGTAAACTAGATAATACAGAAATATACATATTAATAAGAATTATTGTTATAAATCAATTACTTGTGATGCATTAAAAGTATTACATAATACTGAGTGATTTAACAGAACGAATCCGTCCCGGGGAGCCATTTTTCTTTATAAAGCATTGATTTAATTATATATTTTCTTAATTTTGAAGATTTAAATTAA
>JAQBUY010000129.1 GCA_027623775.1 Pseudomonadota bacterium | reverse complement strand
GAAAATAAGTTGCTAGATTATAAAGTTATGCACAGGATAAAAAATATAATTAATATTATTTTAATAATCTATATTTTTCAGTATTTTTTAATTAACAATGCATACGCAGAGCATCTTAAAGTGATTTTTGATGTTGATAAGTCATACCAAGCAGAAATCATTATCGAAGGATATGACCGTAAATATCTATTTGAAAGAAGAAATGCCCCATTATTCATAATTAATAAAAAACTGGATGACACAGCTAATCCTATTAGCATTAAATCTATCCCCCACATATATATAGGTCTCTTTGCATTTATCGATATCAATGGAGATAAAAAATTTAATTTAGACTTTAAAGGTAATCCGAATGAACCTTATGGTTTCTCATTAAACCCAAAAAAAAATTATGAAGATATTAGGTATGAAGATTTGGTATTCGATACCAGTGTCATCAAAGAAATTTTAGAAATTAATATTAATTTAGATGATAGTTAAAGTTTAATTAGATTAAGGATTTCTTTTACAGCTTTATTCACACTTATTTTATCTGTCTTGATGACCAAGTCTGGTTGAAGAGGCTCTTCATAAGGACTAGATATTCCAGTAAAGTTTGGAATTTTTCCTGCTCTTGCTTTTTTATATAAGCCCTTTGGATCACGTTTTTCTGCAACCTTTAAAGGAGTTGAAATAAAAATTTCTTTAAATTCATCTTTTTGAAATAGTGAACGAGCCATCTGACGTTCTATCCTAAAAGGAGAGATAAATGAAGCGATGACAATTATTCCTGCATCCAGCATGAGTTTTGCTACTTCAGTTACTCTTCGAATATTTTCAACTCGATCTTTATCTGTAAATCCTAAATCTTTATTTAGTCCATGTCTTATGTTATCGCCATCTAGAACATAAGTTTTATTACCTTTGTGGTAGAGGTCTTGTTCTAAAGCATTAGCAATTGTAGATTTACCAGATCCTGAAATTCCTGTTAACCAAATCACCATACCTTTATGACCGTTTAATTTTTCTCTTAGTTTTTTATTAATAGTTAAATTTTGTAAGTGGATATTTTGAGATCGTCTTAATGCAAAATTAATCATTGAGCAACCAACAGTTTCGTTGGTAATTGGATCAATTAAAATCATTGAACCTAATTGCTTATCTTCTAAGTAGTTTTTAAATGGAACGGCCTTATTAAATGACACAGTGCATTCGCTAACACTATTGAGTGGCAGTTCTTTTCCGGAATTACTTTCCAGAGTATTGACATCATAAATTTTTTTTATTTCTAAAATTTTAATCGATACTTTCTGAGTATTAATTTTTCCTATGTACGTTCTTCCGGTAAGACAAGGATTTTCTGACATCCAGATCATATTGACATTAAATTGATCGGCACATTCAAGTGGTTTTTTACTGTCACAAATTATGTCGCCTCTTGAGATATCTATTTCTTTATCAAGAGTAATCGTAATACTATTGCCTTTGAATGCTTTTTTTAGCTTATTTTTATATAAAATAATCTCTTTAACTTTTGCTTTTTTATTGGAAGGAAGTACTACTATTTCATTTCCAGGCTTTAGTATTCCTGAACATATAGTGCCGCTAAAACCTCTAAAATTTAAATTAGGTCTATTAACCCATTGGATAGGCATAACAAATCCATTCCCTTTAATTTTTTTAACTTCAATATTTTCTAAATAACTAAATAGAGTAGAAGATTTATACCACTTCATTTTAGAAGATTTATTATAAATATTATCTCCCTTTAATGCCGACATAGGAATGACTTTAATGGATTCGAAATTTAGTTTTTTTGAAAATTTTTTGTACTCTTCTAAAATTTTTTTAAATCTATCTTCTTTATATTCAACCAAATCCATTTTATTGATAGCGATTACCACATGTTTAATTCCTAATAACGAAACAATAAAAGAATGTCGTTTTGTTTGGGTAGCTACACCAAGGCGAGCATCTATTAAAATAATGGCTAAGTCTGCTGTGGATGCACCAGTTGTCATATTTCTTGTGTACTGTTCATGGCCCGGTGTATCAGCTACAATAAATTTTCTTTTGCTGCTTGAAAAAAAACGATATGCAACATCTATGGTAATTCCCTGTTCTCTTTCAGCACTTAATCCATCTACAAGTAAAGCAAAGTCTATTTGTTCACCTTGAGTCCCATGTAAATTTGAATCCTTTTTTAGTGAAGCTATTTGATCATCAAAAATCATTTGAGATTCATAAAGCATCCGTCCAATTAATGTGCTTTTACCATCATCAACACTGCCACAAGTTATAAATCTTAATAAGCTTAGATCCGACTGACTTTTAAGATAATTATTAATTTTTTTATTAGTTTTAGGCATTAAAAATAACCTTCAAGTTTCTTTTTTTTCATTGAGCTAGAAGAATCATTATCAATTGCTCTGCCTTCTCTTTCCGAGGTTTTAGATTTAAGGAGTTCTAAGACAATCGATTCTAAAGTATCTGCATCTGACTCAATAGCACCAGTTAGAGGATAGCAACCTAATGTTCTAAATCTAATTTTTTTTAAAAGTATTTTTTCTTCTTTTTTAATTTCAAGCCTGTCGTCATCGATCATAATAAGCATGCCATTGCGTTCAATAACCGGCCTAGTTTTTGCATAATATAGAGGAACAATTGGTATATTTTCTTGATAGATATATTGCCAAATATCCAATTCAGTCCAATTAGATAGAGGAAATACCCTAATACTTTCAGTCTTATTTATATAGGTATTATAGAGATTCCAGAGTTCTGGCCTTTGATTTTTAGGATCCCACAGATGGTTTGGAGTTCTAAATGAAAAAATCCTTTCTTTAGATCTAGATTTTTCTTCATCTCTTCTTGCTCCTCCAAATGCTACATCAAATTGATATTTGTCCATAGCCTGTTTCAGACCTTGTGTCTTCATGATATCCGTATGGACAGAAGAACCATTGGTTAAAGGGTTTATATTTTTTTTAATACCTTCAGGATTGATATGTGTGATTAATTTCATTCCCATCTGTTTTACAATTTGTTCTCTAAAGGAATACATTTCTTGAAATTTCCATCTAGTATCAATATGCATTAAAGGAAAGGGTGGAGGACTAGGGTAGAAAGCTTTTTTTGCTAAGTGAAGCATCACAGAACTATCTTTACCAATAGAATAAAGCATAACTGGATTTTCAGCTTCGCTTACAACTTCTCTCATAATTTGAATACTTTCTGATTCAAGGTCATTCAAATAAGAATTATCTGTGATCTGTTTTTTAGAAAATTTTATTTCATTTTGCAAAGGAATATTATTATAAAAAAG
>JAQBUY010000128.1 GCA_027623775.1 Pseudomonadota bacterium | reverse complement strand
AGCAAAGGTATAAATGAAATAATTAAAAGATATTTAATTTTTTTTAACATTAATTTTTAATCTATATAAATTTCTGGTACTGGTAAATCTTTAAGGTGTTCATTATTGATGTCTCCCATTCTACGTTGATGGTAAAGTAATTTTAAAGAATCATAAAGGTCGTTAGAATTTGACTTCAGATCATTTAATTCATTATCATATTCAGCTCTCACAGATAAAGTTGAGCCTATAGTAGAGTTCATAGAGGAATCTACACCGATTAGATTTATTGGATTGATTGTGAAGTCTAAGACTTTTCCAGTTAAATCTCTAAAGTTTGTTGGTCCTATTATCGGTATAATCAAATAAGGACCTGAATTAATACCAGCTTTCCCAAGTACTATTCCCATATCACTTTTATTTTTTTTTAAACCTAAGTGTTTAGAGGTATCGTAAAGTCCTAATGATGTTGTTGTATTTACAATAAATCGTCCCATAGAGTTCATAGAATTTTTTAGATCACCCTGAAATAAAAATGTAATTGTTTTTAAAGGTTCTTTTAGATTATAAAAAAAATTTGACACACCCCTTTCAGCAATATCAGGCGTAATTACTTTATAGACATTAATAACTGGCTGTATTGCTATGTCATCAATAGCCATATTAAAACTTAATACAGCACGATTAATTCCTTCATAGGGATCATAAACATATGTGCCTTCAGATATTTTATCATCATCAGTTAGTATTTCTGCAGATGATATATTTAAATTTAGAGAAAATATAAAAATCATATTTAAAATAATGACTTTAATGTAATTAAACATAGCATTTATATAACATGATTCTTGACAACCTCAATACAGAACAATACGAAGCGGTTGTTTATAAAAATGGTCCAATACTTGTATTATCCGGTGCTGGAACTGGAAAAACAAGAGTTTTAACTTCTAGGTTTGCTTATCTTGTTCAAAATAAAGGAGTGAATCCTCAATCTATTATGGCAGTTACTTTTACTAATAAAGCTGCTAGTGAGATTAAAAATAGAGTTTCTAAAGAGTTAAATTTATCAATAAATAGTCATTGGATTGGAACATTTCATTCAATTTTTGCAAAATTCCTAAGGAAGCACTGTTCGATTGTTGGTTTGAAACCTAATTTTACTATACTTGATATCGAGGATCAAAAAAAATTAATTAAACAGGTTATCTCTTTTTTAAAATTAGATAACGAATTAAATGAAGGAATTATATTAAGTGAGATACAAAATTTAAAAGATGAGATGATTTTAAGTACAGATAATAAGGCAGTACTAAGACACAGTTCAATTAAAGATATTGACTCAATTTATAATTTATACCAAGAAAGATTAGTAGAAATTAATAGTTCTGATTTTGGAGATTTACTTCTTCATAGTTATAATATTTTAAAAAATAATTCGCAAATACTAGATAAATATAAAAGTTATCTTGATCATATACTAATCGACGAATTTCAGGATACTAACGTCATTCAATATGAGTTAATTAAATTGCTACTCAATGAGAATAAAAATATTTTCTGTGTAGGAGATGATGATCAATCTATATATGCATGGAGAGGAGCGAAAGTAGAAAATATTTTAAATTTTCCAGATGAGTTTAAGGCTCCCGTAATAAGATTAACTAAAAACTATAGATCAAATGACTCAATTTTAAGAGCAGCATCAGAAATTATTGGCCACAATAAAAATAGATTGGGTAAAAAATTAGAATGTGCAAACAAAGAAATTAAGAATAATAAAATAATTCTTCAATCATTTTACTCTCAAGAGGAAGAGTCTCTTTGGATTGCTGATACAATATCTAATCTAATAAACCATAAAGATGTCTCTTTTTCTATTCTAGTTAGAATGACTGCTCAAATGAGAAGCATAGAGGATAAATTAATTAAATATGCACTCCCTTACGAAATAATAGGAGGGCCTAGATTCTTTGAACGTAAAGAAGTTAAAGATATTATAGCTTATTTGAAACTAGCGCATTCAAATGATAGTGACCTTTCATTTGAAAGAATTATAAATTTACCAAGAAGGGGAATAGGGGAGCAAACTTTAAATCTTATAATTCAAAATTCTCGGGAAAATAAGATAAGCTTCTTAGAATCCTCAAGAGAATTATTGAATAAAAAATTTTTTCCTCAAGCTGTTTCAACAAAAATTACACTTTTCCTGTCATTGATTGATAAATGTAAAGACCTTATGCATAAAACTAACTTAGAAGATTTCGGTATTTTTGTTATAGAAGAATCTGGATATATGAAAATGTTAGAAATTGAAAAGAATACTAAAAAAAAATTGGAAAATGAAACTAGAATTGAAAACTTAAAAGAACTAGTAAATGCAATGTCAGAATTTTCTAATCTAGAAGAATTTTTAGAGCATGTAGGTTTAGTAAATGACAATATAAAAAACAGTGAAAAAAATAATATCACATTGATGACATTGCATGGAGCAAAAGGACTTGAATTTGATCATGTTTTCTTACCGGGTTGGGAGGAGGGGATATTTCCTAGTGCTAGGGCCTTAGAAGAAAAATGCAACAAGTCATTAGAAGAGGAGAGAAGATTGGCTTATGTTGGTATAACGCGAGCTAAATCAAATTTGTATATATCTTATGCAACTTCTAGATATACGTACGGTGTTAATAATTTTTCTGTACCTTCAAGATTTTTATCTGAAATGAATAATAGTGTATTTAGTACTAATATTTCAAAAGAAGGTTCTTTTAAGTCAAAATTAAAATATATTGATAGTGAGTCTTTATCTCCTGGTAAAAAGAGAATGTTGGAATTTTTAAAAAAACATAAATGAACAATAATTTAATAAAAAAAATTAGATCAGATTTAGAAAAAAATAATTTAGATGGTCTTCTCATAACAAATAGCGATATCCACCTTAATGAGAATACTAATTTATTATTAAAACCAGTTTTTCAAATTATTAAATTCGATAGTAGTTTTTGTTATTTAATCATTTTAAAAAAAAATATGGCTTTATTTACAGATAAAAGATATTTACTCCAAGCCAAAAAACAATTTTCTAAAAGTAATATTAGAATTTACGAATATAGTTATAAGAACATAAATTTATATTTAAATGATAATTCTCAATATGGTTCGATCTTAGGAGTGGATCCTAAAAGAATATCTTTAAATAAATTCAAAGAAATTAAAAAAAATATTTTTGAATCATCTTCTACATTATTGCCTATTAATAATACCTTTTTGAATTTAGATGAAAATTTAAAACCAAACTTTGATAAAAGCTTAGTTTTTAGTTTGCCTAAAACTCATACACCTAGAACTC
>JAQBUY010000127.1 GCA_027623775.1 Pseudomonadota bacterium | reverse complement strand
AAATGTTGAGGTTTATCCTAAATTATGACAAAAAAAATTAGATGGACCCTAGGTCAACTGCAAAAATTAGATACAAATATGTGTCTTATGCTAAACCGTTCCAGTGAATATGACCTAATAAAATTATTTTTTGTTGCTATAAGCCGCCTAGGTGATGGACTAGTCTGGTATTGCTTAATGATCAGTCTAATATTAATGGGTGGTAATAATGGTTTAGAGGCTGTTAGCCATATGATAATCTCAGGAGGAATTGGAACACTAATTTATAAATGGTTAAAACATAAAATTTCTAGACCAAGACCCTATCAGGTTAGCCAAAAAATACAGTTACAGGGAAAAATATTAGATCAATTTAGCTTCCCTTCCGGACACACATTACATGCAGTAATCTTTACATTAATTTGTAGCAGTTATTACCCTGCATTATTTCCATATTTATTAATACTAACCTTGTTGATTAGTTTGTCTAGAGTGATTCTAGGCCTTCATTACCCGTCTGATGTACTTATGGGGGCAATCATTGGAATAGAAATTGCATGGGCCTCAGAAATTCTATACCCGCTATTAAAATCGAACATTTAAGGTGAAAATTCTATTTATATCAGACGTCTACTTTCCAAGAGTGAATGGTGTATCAACATCAATTAGAACATTTAGAAAAGAGCTGATTGATTTGGGGCACGAAGTACACCTTATTGCACCAGACTATGATGATGAAGACAAATATAAGGAAAAATGGATCACACGAATATCCTCGAGAAAAATTTATTTTGATCCAGAAGATCGACTCATGGACTATTTCAAGGTAAAAAAATTAATACCATGGATTAAAAAAGAGAATTTTGATGTAATTCATATACACACTCCGTTTGTTGCGCATTATTTAGGATTGAAAATTAGTAAATTAGTATCAATACCGTGCGTGGAGACCTACCATACGTTTTTTGAAGATTACCTGCATCATTATTTGCCATTTATACCGGAATTTATTTCACGTCACTATGCAAGGTGGATATCAAAACGACAATGTAACGCGGTTAATGGAATAATATCTCCATCACAACCAATGCTTAATATTTTAAGAAAATATCAAATAGAAACTCAAAGTAAAGTTATACCGACAGGGCTAGAAGAAAAATATTTTACGAGACATTCTGGAGAGGCATTTAGATTGGCACAGAATATACCAACAACACAAAAAGTATTATTGTTTGTAGGAAGAGTGGCACATGAAAAAAATATATTATTCTTACTTCGGATGCTTAAGATACTCCTTAATAAACATCCGAACTCTCTATTGCTAATAACTGGCGAAGGTCCAGCAGAAGAAGATATTAGAAATGAAATAAAATTATTAGGTATAACAGATAATGTAAAAATGATTGGGTACTTAGATCAGATGGAGGAATTACCAGCCTGTTATTCTGCTGCAGATATTTTTGTTTTCTCTTCAAAAAGTGAAACACAAGGAATTGTATTATTAGAAGCAATGGCCCAAGGCACTCCTGTTGTTGGGATTGCAGAGCTTGGAACTGCATCAATATTATTTGAAGGGAGGGGTGCATTAATCGCGAAAGATGATACCAAACATTTTTCAGGACGAGTGGATGAGTTATTATCAGACCAGGGTCTTCATCAAAGAATGAGCGAAGAAGCATTTAAATATGCTAAAAAGAATTGGTCCGCAAAAGATCAGGCAAAAAAATTAATATCTTTTTACACATCAGTGACAAAGAAATACGAGGAAAAGAAAAAATAATTAAAATTTATAGAATTAAAAAATTAAAGGCTGGGGTCAGGAATAAGTTTAGATAGTATTTTTAATTGAGCAGCGTGCTCGTTATTTTTATTCTTATTTTTTGAGTAAGTATTGTCTGGTAATAATTTCCAACTATCCTTATCATGCACCATCATATTTAGACCTTCATCAATTACTCTTTGTTTAAGAATTAGATCATAAACTGGAAAGGTAACCTCAGTTCTTCGTGAAAGATTCCTCTCCATCCAGTCAGCGGAGGAGAGGAAGACTTTAGAGTCACCGTTATTGCCAAAATAGTAAATACGATGATGCTCTAGAAATCGACCAATAACAGAATGTACTTTTATGTTATCCGAAACCCCTGGAATGCCAACCTTCAAGCAACACATACCTCTAACAATTAGATCTATTTTAACCCCTGTCTTTGATGCCTTATAAAGCATATTAATTATTTCATGATCAATTAATGAATTCACTTTAGCAATAATTCGTTCTGATTTTCCAGTTTTTTCCATTCTTATCTCATGCTTAATATGTTTAATAAGGTTGAGTCTATTTATATGTGGAGAGTGCCAAAGATGTTTTAAAGCATTATTTTTTGAACTACCAGCCAATTCAGAGAAAATCTTTTGAATGTCAGAGCAGATTAATTTATTTGAAGTAAAAAAACTAAAATCGGAATAGCTCTTAGAGTTCTGAGGAGAATAATTACCAGTTCCTAAATGTGCATATTGAACAATTTTATATTTATTAGTTTTGATATTACGTTCACGGCGAGTAATCAGGATCATTTTTGCGTGACATTTCAATTTAAGGTGCCCATGAATTACATGTGCACCTACAGCCTCTAGCTTTGATGACCAGTTGACGTTTGTTTCTTCATCAAATCTAGCCATTAATTCTATGATAACTGTGACATCCTTTCCATTTTGAACCGCCCTAATTAATCCTTCCATAATTGGAGATTGATCACCTGTTTTATAAATTGTCTGCTTTATACTTAATACGTCAGGATCGATAGAGGCACTATGTATAAGATCAATGACTGGCTCGAAAGACTCATAAGGGTGATGAAGTAAACGATCCTGAATGTTAATCCATTCAAACACCGATTTCCCGTATTTTCTTAGAGGATTGCTAGGGTTGAAAGTAGGATATTTAAGATGAGGCTTCTTAATTTCGCTGAGCAAGCCTATATGACGGAAAAGATTACTCGGTCCCCTAACCGGAAAAACACAGTCATCACGAATATCATGCTTAGTTGATAAATATTGAACGATATCCTTAGGCATTCTTGTTGAACATTCCAACCGAACTCCCTTTCCCAAATTACGAGTGGTTAACTTTCCCTTAAGAGCAACCCGTAAATCATTAACGTCATCAGAAATAAAAAGATCTGAATTTCTTGTAAGTTTAAACTAGTATGAATTTATAATTATAAAGCCAGGGAAAAGTCGATTAATATAATGGCGCATTAAAGCACCCAGAAATATATAACTTTTTGTTTTCTTTGCAATGCGAGATGGAACCTCGTAAACACGTGAAATAAAGTGTGGAATCTGAATAATGGCATACGATTTTTTCTTTGATATTTCTG
>JAQBUY010000126.1 GCA_027623775.1 Pseudomonadota bacterium | reverse complement strand
TTTATAATGATACTATTAAAATAGTTAAAAAACTAAAAGAGCACAACAAAATATTAAGTATGGTAAATTATGAATGATAAAAATACTGATGCAGAAAATAAAATTAGAAAAGAATTAGCAGATAGTTGGGGTGATTTGAGTTTCTACGATTATCCAAAAACAATCGCCAAATATCAAAAAATAGCTAAAGAGGAAAAATGGAGCGAGTTTCCTTTTCTTTGTCCCAAGCACATTCCCTACAAAGATTATCCTAATATTGCACATGATTATGTTAATTTTGACGGATCAAAGGTAAATAATTATTTGTGTACCAAGTGTTACCCGAGAACAGATTAAAGAAAATTTTTACCTTTCTGTAGAGTCTTCAAACCCAGATTATCAAAACTTCGAAGTACGTATGGGAGATGATGTTTAAAATCACATTTATTACATAACTGAGATAGAAGTCTTGATTAAACATTTTGTGAATTAATTGGAGGTTTTAATTACGATTTAACTTAGGTAAGATTAAAACTTAGATTAGTGCTCTAGTTTTTTTTGTCTAGGATAAAATACATTACACAAACTGTCATTAACTTTAATACTGTTATAAAATTTAGTAAACCGTTTGTGTCCTTTAGGAAGAACTAAATAATCTCGTATTTTTTTTTGATCAATACTTTCTCCAATATCATCAATGTATAATTGTAAAGATTTAATAACTTGATGCTTTAATTTTTCAGGCGTTTTACCATTGCAATTACACCCCTTATTTTTGCGCTTACATTCCCACTCCATGTCGTCTAAAAATCTTTTTAATCCATCTTCATGAAATGTTGCAGGTGTATGTTTTGTAGTATGAAAACCAGGTGCAAATAGTAGTCCTTTTTTGTAATCCTCGGATGATAATTTTTTATTTGTTTTTTGATTAATATAAATTTGATTTATTACTTGATAAAACTTTTCATCTGAATAAAAATTATTCTTATTTCCTGTAAAATGATTTACTAAATCTCGAAAGATAAACTTTGCAACCTCTTCTGTCATCTGAAAATAATAGGGCCATCTTATTCGCTTATATTTTAACTTTTTAAGCATGAGCATCTTAATTCTATCTCTTTCTATGTCGTGTGGATGTTGGTAATGCATATATCCATCATATTCAAATACTAAACCATATTTTGGAAGTGCTATGTCAGGTCTAAAAATATTAAATTCTTCAAAATGTTCTTTGAAACTAGGTAACCCTTTATTGGTTATAATTTCGTCATTATTTTTTATATCAAAAAAAATCTTTACTGCTTTAACCAGATTAGCTTCATTCATTTCAGCCCCCTTAGGATATACATTTTCTTTTTTTGGGTTAGCTATATTAATTAAATTTTTTTTTGACATTGAATTAGTAATTTTAATACCACGTTATTAGAGTTTTTGGAAAATATTAATTTTTTTTACTTAAAAAAGATAAAAAATAGCTATTGAGGCAATCAAAGAAAATTCTGAAGCTTTTCAATATATTGCTGATAAGTTAAAAAAAGATAAAGATATATTATCATTATTACAAACCCATTTCATATAGTTTTACAATTCGAAGTATATTGTAGGGTTACTATTAATTTTTAGGAGTTGATAAGTAGTATTCCGTTAATACTGCATCAGCATCTTCACCATCTTCTACTCGTTTGATTAGGGTTCTCGCTACTACTGCGTTTGGCATGGGATTGTCTTTAAATTTTTCATTTCTTATTTTGATCAACTGTTCTCGCGCTGGTTCAAAAAAACCAGATGTTTTTTTATAGGAAGTGCCAGCTTCTGCCTTGATAGTTCTTGATTTTTCTAGCCTTCTTTTCACTTCACCTTCTTCTAATCTCATTACCGCATCTAGATTATTGCTAGATCGGTAATGCCTTGCCTGTACTCGGCTATGAGGATATTCAAAAAAAACATCTTCACTTTTATCAAAAACAAAGCACCATTTGTCCTCTTCTGCTACAAAATGATTAATATAATATTTTTTTACAATCATTTGATCAGAGTCCTTTAGATAGACATAGGCATATTTAAGTTGCGGATGCATAGCTTCGCTTATATTCCACTTGCCTAATTTTTTATCTGATTTGTCTTGCTTGATATTTTTTATATAATTTTCAAAGGTTACAGAAAAAATTAAACTATCTATAGGTTGATCCATAGATGTTATTTCATTGTATCAAGAATTTTCTTAATATCCATTAAGTTCTTAATTCCCATATCTGATTTAACCCAGTCTGTATAATCATCTCTAAATTGGTATCTTTCGGGATGAGGACCGTTTGCTTTGTTGTAGCTATAACAAATAGAGTCTTTTTCGCTAATGACTAAAATATTTTGATTTTTTTTACTTGGCTTAATATCAGAGGCAATATCAAATGGCTTAAGTTGTTTCGCAATAACTTTTTTAAAATCATCTTCCTTGCCAAAGTTTTTGCTAAATTCAGCATCGGTGAATTCAAAAGACATAAATTCTTTTCCTTTAATAATAGTTCCATATAATTTAGGCATTTTTTCTCCTTTCTTGTTTAATAAATTTCAAATCCTGGATAGTAATCAATCCCATCATCTACTTCGTCGTCAATTTTTAACCATTCAATAAATTGAGCGATGATATCATGTTCATCATGTGCAATATTTTCTTTTTCTTTAGACAGATATTGTTTTAATGATTTAGACAACTGATAGGCATCCTCATCATTCACAACCTGTCCATTGTTAGAATGGTAATCAGATGAGTTCCATGTTGTATCCTTCTTCATAGCCTCATCATATTTGGTCGTGCCTAGCGGTTTCCAACCCTCTTTTTTAGCTGAATCTAAAATGAGATTCCAATAACCATTAGAGCAGGTAAACTCTTCGCCATCCTCAAGTCTTGCAAGGTTCATTCCCATCAACTACAATTATCACAAATGAGAACCTTAAGTTCAATTAAAAAATATAAAAATGCTGTAACGAGAAAGTATATTTTCTTAGCAAAAGAAGACATTGATATTATTGATAGCAAAAAAGATTGGTGGGTTTCCAAAAAAATTGATGGGCAACTATGGTTTTATGTCAAAGCAGGCAAGGAAACAAAAATTATCAATTCTAATGAGAATGATATTACTCAAACCATTCCAGATATTGTCAAGGATCTTGATAAAAAGTTTAAAAGCTTTAAGTCCATCATTATAGCGGGTGAGCTATATTACTTAACTGATAAACGAGAGCGCTATGGAGATGTCATTGCAGGCTTAGGTGACAAAACTAAAAATAAAAATTTACGCTATGGTATTTTTGATATTGTAAGTTCAGACCAAAACTATGCTTCGTACGAAGATAAATACAAAGTCCTTACTCAATGTGTAGGACATTCATCTAAAGACTTTGCGCATGCTGTGGAACAACAAAAGAC
>JAQBUY010000125.1 GCA_027623775.1 Pseudomonadota bacterium | reverse complement strand
TAATTGGTAGTGAAGGAGAAAATCTTGGAATACTTAATACTAACGAAGCTATTTCAATGGCAAAAAATCAAGGATTAGATTTAATTGAAATTGCACCAAATGCAAATCCTCCAGTATGTAAAATAATGGATATAGGAAAGTTTAAATATGATGCACAAAAAAAAGCTAACCTTGCAAAGAAAAAGCAAAAAATTGTTCTTTTAAAAGAAATTAAAATGAGACCAGTTACCGAAACTCACGACTATGAATTTAAAGTTAAAAATGCTAAAAAATTTATTTCTAAAGGAGATAAGGTAAAATTTACTATTAAATTTAAAGGTCGTGAACTTCAGCACTCATATTTAGGTAATGAATTGATGAACAAGATCAAAGAAGACATGAAAGATATTGGTAAGGTAGAATTACATCCTAAATTTGATGGCAAGCAAATGATCATGGTAATTCAACCTTTATAGACCTTAATAGAGGTTGTAAAATTATACCAATCTTTGTATAACACCGCAGAACTATGCCAAAACTTAAAACAAAAAGCTCAGCAAAAAAAAGATTTAAAATAACCGCAACAGGAAAGGTTATGAGCGCTCAAGCAGGTAAAAGACATGGTATGATCAAAAGATCAAATAAACAAATAAGAAATTTAAGAGGCACTACTACGATGTCGAAACAAGATGGAAAAATTGTTAAATCATATATGCCTTACAGTTTAAGAGGTTAAAATGGCAAGAGTTAAAAGAGGTGTTACTAGCCGGGCAAAACATAAAAAAGTTTTAAAAGCTGTCAAAGGACAATGGGGGAGAAGAAAAAATACTATTAGAGTTGCAAAGCAAGCTATGGAAAAAGCTATGCAATATGCTTACAGAGATCGAAGAACTAAAAAAAGACAATTTAAATCATTATGGATCCAAAGAATTAATGCTGGTGTAAGAGCGGAAGGTTTAACCTATTCAAAGTTTATTAATGGCCTTAATAAGTGTGGCATAGCCATTGATAGAAAAATATTAGCAGAAATAGCATATGATAATCCAGAAGCCTTTAAAACTATCGTGCAAAAAGCTCAATCAGCTTTAAATTAATCTTCACTATTGTTTTTATTTGGTGAAGAAATAATCTGTATTTATGTCAGATATTAAAAAAATTAGAGAAGAATTTTTATCTAAATTAAAAGATAATTTAGACCTTTCTGAAGTTAATCAAATTAAAACGGATTTATTTGGAAAGAATGGTCTAATTTCTTCTCAATTTAAAAAAATGAACTTAATTGCAGAAGTAGAAAAAAAAAATTTTGCATCCAATCTAAATATTATAAAAGATGAACTTCAAAAGTTAATTATTTCTAAAATAAATGAAATTGAAATTAGCCAAATAAATAAAAAATTAGATAAAGAAAAAATTGACATAACTTTACCAGAAAGACCTTTTGTTCCAGGAAAAATTCATCCTATATCTCAAACCATAGATGAAATTTCTTCTATATTTTCAGAAATTGGCTTTAGCGTTGAAGAGGGACCAGATGTTGAAAATGAATATAACAATTTTACAGCTCTAAATACTCCAGAAAATCATCCTGCAAGAGATATGCATGATACTTTTTACTTAGATGAAAACAAAGAGCGATTATTAAGAACTCACACTTCACCAGTTCAAATTAGAACAATGCTAAAAGATAAGCCTCCATTTAAAATCATAGCTCCAGGCAGGACTTATAGATCTGATAGTGATCAAACGCATGCACCAATGTTTCATCAGGTTGAAGGACTTCATATTGATCAAAACATAAATATGGGTCATCTAAAGGGTTGTTTAAATTATTTTATCAAAGAATTTTTTGAAGTTGATAATATCAAGATGAGATTTAGACCAAGCCACTTCCCTTTTACGGAACCATCAGCAGAGGTAGATATTGGGTATGAATTAAAAGATGGAAAAATAGTTATTGGAGAAGGAGATAAATGGTTAGAAATATTAGGTTGTGGAATGGTCCATCCAAATGTTCTTAAAAATGTTAATGTCGATACTAATAAATATCAAGGGTATGCTTTTGGAATTGGTATTGATCGTTTAGCAATGCTAAAATATGGTATTAATGATTTAAGAGCCTTTTTTGAGTGTGACTATAGATGGTTAAATCATTTTGGATTTGATCCTTTAGATGTTCCAAGCAATTGTCGAGGTTTAAGTAGATGAAAATAACTTTTAATTGGATAAAAGATCACCTCAAAACCAATCAAACTGAGAATAAATTATTAGAAAGTTTAACCAATATTGGATTAGAAGTAGAAGCAATAGCAAATACTTCTAACGATTTAGATAAATTTTTAGTTGCAAAAATATTAAAAGCAGAAAAGCATCCTAATGCTGATAGACTTAAAGTTTGTGATGTAGATATTGGAAATAATCAAGTAACAAAAGTTGTCTGTGGTGCTGCAAATGCAAGAGACGGCTTAATAACTATCTACGCTTTTCCAGGCGCAATAATTCCTAAAAATAAAATGAAACTAGTAATTTCTAAAATTAGAGGTGTAACTTCTTATGGAATGCTTTGTTCCGAAGCTGAATTAAATCTATCGGATGAGAGTGAAAGAATTGTAGAATTAGCAAAAGAGAATTATGATAAAAAAATTGGACAAAATTATTTTCAAAAAAATAACTCTAATTTAATTGATTTGTCAATCTCAACAAATAGATCAGATTGTCTAGGAGTTAGAGGAATAGCAAGAGATTTAGCAGCAAGTGGTTTTGGAAAATTAAATCAATTAAAAAATGAAAAGTTTAAATCTACAGTCAAGCAAAAAATAAATGTTAAAATTATTAAAGAAAATAATCAAGGATGTACTGTATTTGGAAGTTGTTTAATCTCCAATATTAAAAATACTGAAAGTCCAAATTGGCTAAAAAAAAAAATTATTTCAATTGGACAAAAACCAATATCTGCAATCGTAGATATAACTAATTATATAATGCTTGATCTCAATAGACCCCTTCATGCCTATGATGCTGATAAGATTAAAAAAGGTATTATCATTAGAAATTCAAAAAAAGGTGAAACCTTCATAGCCCTTGATAACAAAGAATATAAGCTAGAAGATGATATGTGCGTTGTCTCAGATAATGATGGAGTACTTGGTTTAGGAGGTATTATTGGAGGTACTAGGTCGGCAACAAAGCTTGATACAAAAAATGTTTTAATAGAGTCTGCCTATTTTATACCTAGATCAATAAGAAAAACTTCAAAACAATTAAATATTGATACTGATGCAAAATTTAGATTTGAAAGAGGAATAGATCCTAATTCAATCGAAATTGGGTTAAATCGAGCCGCAGAACTAATTAAAGATATTTGTGGTGGTGAGGTAAGTAAAATAGATATTCAAAAAATTGAAGCATATAAAAATAAAACTATCAAATTTAATACT
>JAQBUY010000013.1 GCA_027623775.1 Pseudomonadota bacterium | reverse complement strand
ATTTACTTTAATTATTTATAAAAATATAATAAGTGAAATTTATTCAACTAGCTGAAATTTATTTCATAGTTGGCTAAATTCTTATAATAAATAGGAGGAATAATAATGAAAAAACTAATATTTGCCCTTGTGGCATCTATGTTCTCTTTTTCAGCAATGGCAGACGGTCATGCTGATTGGTGGAAAAAAGCTGGAGCCCCTTATAAAGGTACAGTACTTCAAGGTGTTGCTGAAAATACACCTCCAGGACAATTTGCTGGAGAAGTTTTAGCGAAGAATTTTGAAAAATTAACTGGCATTAAGGTTCAACTTGAAAATACTTCTTGGGATCAAATGTATGACAAAGCAATCAAAGACATGGAAGCTAACTCAGGTATCTATGACTTCGTTTATATTGAACAAGATATTGTTTACGATTACTTAAACAGAGATTTCTTAGTAAATATTTCACAAGGTCTAGCAAGCAACCCTGATCTTCAGGCACCTGGTGTAAGTCTTGATGACTTCACAACTTTCATCGATTATTTCAAAGATGACTCAGGAGATGTATTTGGTATTCCAATGGAAGCTTTCATTAAGGTATATCTTTACAGACAAGATTTATTTGGAAGAGCGGATGCAAAAGCTGAATTTAGATCACAATATGGTTATGGTTTAGCACCAGCAACTTCATTTGATCAATACAGAGATAATGCTGAATTCTTCACAAATTTCTGTGCTGCTCAAGGTATGGAGTGTTGGGGAACAACTGTTCAAGGACACACTGGTCATCCAGCTTCTACATATGAGTTCTTAGAGTCTGTTGGACCATCATTCGGTTTATATAACTGGGGTGTGAATATGGATACTTATCAGTCATGTGTTGAAAATGGTGGACAGTTAAACGGTGGAAGAGCAAAAGCTGCTCTAAACTTTTGGACACAATTATTACCATTTGCACCACCAGAAGCACTTCAAAGTACATGGAGTGAAGTTGGATCATCTTTTGCTGCTGGTAGAGCTGCACAAGGTTGGGTTTACGGAGAAAATGCTGCATGGATTGCAACTGATGCTGAAAAATCAGTTGTTGTTGGAAACGTAGGTGTTATGCTTCCTCCAACTGCACCTGGTGTTATGACACAAGCTGCTTCAGGTGATGGCTACATTGGTTATTTTGATGGAGGTGCTTATGGTATTCCTCACTCATCAAAAAATATCGAAGCAACAATGCTTTGGTTACAATATGTTGCTTTAAACGAGCATCAAGCTGATTGGGCAATTGCAGGTGGACGTATTACTCATAAAGATACCTATGCAGATGCAAAAGTTATGGCTGTAGACGAGCAAGCTGATGGATACTTCTCATTAATGAGAGATACAGGCTTCTTGTTTGCTGGCGCTCCTTCATTCCCATTCCACGGAGCGGGAAGAAGCGCTATTGATCCTTTCATTTACAGTGCTTTATCTGGAGAAATGACTCCTGAAGAAGCTCTTGATGGAGCTTGTAAGGCTCTTGATACTGTAATGTCAGATCTTGGTTACCAAGGATAATTAATACATTAATTAAGGGGGGGCAGAACTTATGCCCCCCCTCCTCACTTATGTTATTTTCAAAAAATAAAAAAGGCTGGCTTTTACTATCTCCCACAATAATTATTTTAATTTTAGTTGGACTAGTTCCTTTTTTTTATGTTCTCTATGTAGGGTTTTTCAAGTGGAATCCTCTTGCAGTTGATCCTTCAATGCAATTTGAAGGCTACGGTTTCAATTACAGAAGACTAATTTTTGATCAAGTCTTCTTAGAATCAATATGGCGCTCAGTAAAATTTTCAGTTGTGACATTAACTTTAGAGTTAAGTCTTGGGTTTTTATTGGCATTATCGCTACTAAGTTCTTTTCCTTTAAAATCATTCTTTAGAGGTGTTCACACACTTCCACTAGTCATTGCGCCCATTGTTGTTGGTTCAATTTTTAAATTATTTACTGTCCAAGGCTTAGGACCATTACCACATCTTTTGAAAGATTACTTTGGATATACACTAAATTATGGAATGCATGCTGATCAAGCATTCTGGATAATTGTAATAATGGATATATGGCATTGGACGCCTTTTGTTACTCTAACTTTATTGGCAGGTTTAAGCGCGTTACCTCAAGACCCCTATGAGTCAGCTAAAATGGATGGTGCTAATAATTTTCAAATCTTAGTACACATCACTATACCTATGATGGTTCCGGTTTTAATAGTTGTAATATTTATAAGGTTAATGGACTCCCTGAAAATAGTTGATGAAGTTTGGATGCTAACAGGAGGTGGACCGGGATATGCAACAAGATTTACAGGTATCCATATTTGGAAAGAAGTGTTTGAAAAAAGATATTATGGACTTGGCTCAGCTATGTCGATTTTATATTTATATTTTACAATAATTATTTGTTGGATCTTATATAGTGTTATGGTCTCGAAAGGAAAAGATGAAGACTAAAAAGCTTTTTGCCAAAATTGGAACAACATTTCTTTGGAGTGTCCTGACAATAATTACTCTCTTCCCAATTTATTGGATGATTTTAGTGTCTACAAGAACTCCAGTTGAATTGTTTGGAAAACCAGATTTAAGCCCTACTTTTTTTGAAAAAGTTCATTGGAAAAATTTTACTAAGCCTTTTATCGATGGGATTTATGGTGAATATCTTTTGAACTCCATAATAGTCGCAACTTCAAATGCAGCTTTAGTGACTGTATTAGCCCTAATGGCAACATATGCTCTGTCTAGATTTAAATTACCTGGTTCTGATAGTATCTTTTTTTGGACCATGACTAATAGAATGGCTCCACCTGCTGCTTTTTTATTACCTTTATTTTTATTATTTTCAACAGTCTTCAGGATTGGAGACTTTACTTTATTTGATACAAAAATTGGATTAATTTTACTATACTGTGTTTTTAATCTCCCTTTCGCTATATGGCTTTTAAAGGGTATCATAGATGGTATACCAAAAGAACTAGATGAAGCAATGGTTGTAGATGGAGCGAATTTATTTACAATTTTTAGAAAGCTAATTATACCTCTTGCAGCACCTGGCATAGCAGTGACATCTCTTCTAAGTTTTTTATTTGCATGGAATGAGTATTTATTAGCCTCGACCCTTACGAGTGTCCATGCGAGAACAATACCAACTGGTTTATCAGAATTTGTAACTACCACTGGTACTAACTGGGGAACCATGGCTGCTGTTGCTTTGGTATCAATGGTACCTGCATTACTCTTTTTATTTGCAGTGCAAAAACATATTGTGGCAGGACTAACATTTGGAGCTGTCAAAGGTTAATATGATTAATAAAGGTTTTATCCCTCTGAAGACAAATTGGTTTGACAGGTTATTTATAGGGGTAATAAGCTATATAGCACTCCAATTATTTTGGATGAGGTTTTTAGAAAGTTTAATTTCTATTAATTTTGGTATTGGAATAGGAGTTATGTGGATAATTTTTGTTATATGGAAAGGTTAAATAGGAAAGGATAAATTATGAAGGCTCTAGTATTAGAAAAACAATTAGAACTAAAGTTACGTGATATCGACCTACCCACTGAGGTAGGACCGGATGATGTAAAAATTAAGATGCACACAGTAGGTATATGTGGATCTGATATTCACTATTATGAACACGGTAAAATTGGTCAATGGAATGTTGACGCTCCTATGGTTTTAGGGCATGAAGGATCAGGTACGATAATTGCCGTTGGCAAAAATGAAAAGATTTTAAAAGAAGGTGATAGAGTTTGTATTGAACCACAAGTAGTAAGTAAAAAATCCAAAGAATACAAACTTGGTATGTACAATTATGATCAAAAAGTTAAATTTTGGGCAACACCACCAATTCATGGATGTCTTACACCTGAAGTAGTATTTCCTGGAGATATGGTGTTTAAGATCCCAGATAACCTATCTTACGCCGAAGGAGCAATGGTTGAACCACTAGCAGTTGGAATGCAAGGTGTCACTAAAGCTAAGATTAAGCCGGGACAAATAGGTTTAGTAATGGGCTGTGGCCCTATTGGTTTAGTCACTGGATTGGCTGCCTTAGCTGGAGGTTGTTCTAAGGTCTATATCGCAGATGTTCTTGGAGAAAAACTAAAGATGTGTGATCATTATCCGGATTTAATTCCAGTCAACTTAACGAAAGAAAATTTATCAGAAAGAATTATGGATGATACTGGTGGTTGGGGTGTTGATCGATTTTTTGAATGTAGCGGAGCAGTCAAGGCTTATGAATCAATATTTACTTGTTGTTCACCGGGCGCTCATGTTGTTTTAATAGGTAACAATGCGGAACCAGTTCCAATGAATTGGGCAATTTTGTTTTCTAAAGGTTTAGAATATCAAACAGTCCATAGATATTCTCATCAGTACGAACCATCAATAAGATTATTGGCTAGTGGAAAGATTGATGTAAAACCTATGATTACTCATACATTTAAATTTGAAGAAAGTGTTAAGGCTTTTGAAAGAGCTGCAGAGCACAGACCAACAGATGTAAAACTTCAAATTAAGATAGATTAAAATAATTGATTTAATTGATTTTTTTATCAAAAGAGAAGATTATTTTTATATAAAATATTTATGAAATCTTTTGACTTTATTGTTGTAGGTGGCGGTACATCGGGTACCGTTACTGCTGAGAAGCTTATAAAAAATGGTTATTCTGTGCTTATTATTGAAGAGGGAAAGAAAAATAATAATCCTCTTTTGAGTATGCCGGCTGGATGGATACCTATGTTAGATGGAAGTCCTTATTTAAAGTTTTATAAATCAATCCCTCAAACTCAACTAAACAACAGACAGCATGATATTGCACAAGCAAAAATACTAGGCGGAGGCTCTAGTGTTAATGGAATGGTTTATATGAGAGGTAAGCCATCAGATTATAATAGTTGGGCAGAAGAAACTGGAGATAAAAGATGGGGATGGAACTCTCTAATAGAAAATTATAAAAGACTTGAAAATAATCAAAGATTAGCAGGAAACTTTCATGGTACTGAAGGTCCTATAAAAGTATCTGATCCAGGATACGTTGCTAAAGGATCAGATCTTTATATTAAGGCAATGCAAAAATTAGGACTTCCTTATAATCGAGATTTTAACGATGGTGATCAATACGGAGTTGGTCTAATGCAATATACAATTGGCGATGGAAAGAGAAGTGACACTGTCTCAGCTCTCATAAATCCTATTATAAACGATAAGAACCTTCAATTAAAATTAAACACTATTGTTACAAAGGTTATTATAGAAAATAAAAAAGCGATTGGCGTAGAAACTAATTCCAATGGTAAGATTGAAAAATTTTATGGGCAAGAAATTATTCTTACTTCTGGCGCTCTTATAACACCAAAAATATTAATGCATTCAGGTATAGGAGAAGAAAAACAATTAAAAAAATTTGGAATAGAAGTTATAGAAAATCTAAATGGCGTAGGAAAAAATCTTCAAGATCACCATGAAGTGCCATTTATTTCTAGAGCTAAGGCTGGCTATGGTTACTATAAACAAAATAAAGGATTAAGGATGCTAAGAAATGGTATCCAATACTTACTTTTTAAATCAGGACCTGTAACCTCAAATGGTGTGGACTGTTGTTCTTTTCTAAATCCAGAAAATTTAAAAGATAAAAATAACCCTAAAGTAAAATTATATTGTGTACAGATTATGTACTCAGACAGAGATACAAAAGATATTAAGCAAGATCATGGTGTGACGTTAACCCCTTGTATTATGAATCCAAAATCAAGAGGTGAAGTTACACTTAGCTCATCTGATCCTCTGGACTTACCAAATATTAATCCAAATTTCCTAAGTCACCAAGAAGATATAAAAACATTTGTCTCAAGTCTTAAACTTGCTAGAGAAGTTATTAATACAAAACCATTATCAGATATAATACTAGAAGAAATTCTTCCCGGCAAAGATGTAAGGGATGACGAGTCATTAATTAACTATTGTAAAAAAATGGTGAAAACCAACTGGCATCCTGTAGGTACCTGTAAAATGGGTAAAGATAATGATAATATGGCTGTTTTAAATTCAAATCTTCAGGTAAGAGGAATTAAAAATTTAAGAGTTTTTGATGTTTCTATGATGCCCACAATTGTTGCGGCAAATACAAATGCTCCCGCAATGGCAATTGCAGATAAAGCTACAGATATTATGTTAGAAGGTAGATGATTATTATATTTAAAAAAAAGTTTTAGCTTAATGAATACAGACTCACAAAAAGTACATTTACTTCATTTAAGTGATAAAAATCTTAAGCTTATCAATTCATCTGTTTTAAAGCCAAACTATGATCGATCAAATCTAAATGCAGGAATTTTACATATTGGAGTAGGAAATTTCCATCGAGCACATCTTTCTTGGTACACACATTGCCTAATGCAAAAAGAACTAGCCTACAATTGGGCCATAATAGGCTCAGGGGTAACCGAATATGATTTACAAATGAGAGAGAAACTTAAAAAACAAGATTACCTAACTACTCTCATTGAATTAGACCCTAAAGGAAATCAATCTTGTGAGATTATTGGACCAATGATTGATTATGTGCCAGTTGAAATAAATAATCATTCCCTCATCAAAACTATGTCTGATCCTAAGATTAAGATTGTCTCGTTAACGGTGACTGAAGGTGGATATTTTATTAATAAGAAAGGACAACTAAATCTTGATCATCCAGATATTATTCATGATATTGATAACCCTCAAAGTCCAAAAACAGTTTTTGGCATACTCGTCAACGCATTAAGTCTACGGAAACGGTCAGGTGCCGGACCTTTTACTGGACTTAGTTGTGATAACCTCATTCAAAATGGCAATAAACTCAAACAAGCTGTTACAGGAATAGCAAAAAAACAAAATAATAAATTGTATGAATGGATTGAGCAAAACTGCACGTTTCCAAATGCTATGGTAGATTGTATTGTTCCGCGCACAGGTGACGTAGAAAAAAATATTGTCAATAATTTGGGTATTATTGATACTGCTCCAGTTTCGCATGAAAACTTTCGACAATGGGTAATAGAAGATAAATTCATTTCTGGTCGACCTGAATGGGAAAAAGTTGGAGTTCAGTTTACTGACAATGTTCACGGTTATGAAGACCAAAAAATTCGTATCCTCAATGGTGGTCATCAAATTTTAGCTAATGCTTCAGAGTTATTAAATATTGAAACAATACGTGATGCTATGGAAAATAAAATTATAGTTGGCTTCTTAAAAAAAGTAGAGAAGGAAGAAATCATTCCCCATGTAAAGCCTGTGCCAGAACTCACTCCTAAAAACTACTTAAATCTTGTTATTGATCGATTTTCCAATAAGTCTATTCAAGATACTGTTCGCAGAGTTGCCTTTGATGGATATTCTAGACATACGGGTTTTCTGTTGCCTTCAATCCTAGATGGAATTAAAAAAAACGCATCTATTAATGGTTTAGCACTTACACAGGCTTTATGGGCTAGAATGTGCGAGGGAACACGTGAAGATTTATCTATAATTGAACCTAACGATCCAAATTGGGAGAAATTAAATATTTGCGCTAAAAAATCTCAACAAAATCCACTGATTTGGTTGGAGCAAAAAGAGATATATGGAGATATCGCTAAAAATAATAATTTTCAAAATAGTTTCTCAAACTGGCTGCAATTACTTTATCAAAACGGTGTTGAGGAAACTCTCAAAGCATATCTAAATTAAAATATAACTATTTATTAATTATATAATTAAACAATTCCTGAGGTACTACCACTACTACTTTTTCTAATGAGTGCTTTTTTCTTCTTATAATCCATTGAACGGTAAGTAGATATTGGATCAATCGCATTTCCATTTTCATAACGAGCCATTGCTACTACAGAACTAACATCAATACTAAAAGCCGTTTTTAGTATTTGCATTGCCTGAATAGGATCATTCATGTCCTGTACTTTTTCAAGAGTGCTGTAATTTACTAATAAAGATTTTGTATAAGAGTTCAAAATTTCATTTGTACTCAAAATTAAACTTTCAATTGGATCGGTGACATTGTGGGACTGATCAATCATATATGAAATATCAGAAATTGTATTATTTTGAGATGCAACTGTTAATTCATTAAAAATTAAAAATAGTTCGTACGGATTAATGGAACCAGCATCCAAATCATCATCACCAAATTTACTATCATTAAAATGAAAACCACCGAGTTTTTTTAAATCAATCAATCGAGATACTATCATTTCAATATTGGTATTGGGGAGATGGTGACCTAAATCCACTAAACACATTGCCTGCTCTCCAAGCTCTTTAGCGCAAATATAGCTTGTACCCCAATCGCTAATAACGGTGGAATAAAAAGCAGGCTCATAGGGCTTATGCTCTAAGAGAACAGTCCAATCATTGGGAAGGTGAGAATAGATTTTTTTCATTGAATCTATATATCTATCGAGTGAGCGTGAAAAACTCATTTGCCCAGGGAAATTACCGCCGTCACCAATCCAAACAGTTAGCCCTTTAGATCCAAGAATTTTACCATTATCAATGGCTCTAAGATTTATCTCAATAGCTTTGTCTCTAGTATTGGAACTGGCATTAGTTAAACTTCCATATTTGAAGCTTTCTGAGTTGTCATCAGGATCTTGAAAAGTATTAGAATTGACAACATCGAAGCCTATACCATAACTATCAGCAAAACTTTTTAACTCAGAGAAATCTTCAACATTGTCCCATGGAAAATGAGGCGAAACCTTTTGAGTAAATCCAATTAAATCATTAATAACAGCGCAATCTTCAATCTTTTCATAAATATTTTGCGGTTCTCCAATCCCAGGAAACCGAGCAAATCGAGTACCCCCCGTTCCTACTCCCCAAGTAGGGACAGCGACTTGAAATTTTTTAACTTGTTCTTTTATTTTATGAATGTCTATTTGTGATTGTTGTAATTTTTTTTCTAAATATTCAAAGTCAAAATCTAAATCAGATTTATGCGATTGATTATGTTGATTAATGACTTCTTTTTTTATAGCTTTAAACATCACTTCCCCATCCCATGGCAGTCATAAATGCATTATGCTCTGAAGTTGTGTCAAGTCTTGACAACTGAGCAACAACATTAATATTACTTTTCAAAACAATTGAATATGGTTTTTCTCTAGGTAATTTTTGACCATTAACCTCAATGTCATCTATTCTAAGATGAATACTTCTTTTACCTTGCATTGTAAAAATATAATTTTCTATAGGGTTTTGATCTTCGTATAAAAAGTCTAAAACTATGTTTGCAGGATTTTGATCGTAATTGATAATACATAAAGACTCGTGCCCAAATTGATCACCATGATTTGATGTTTTATAAGGATGGCCTTTAGCAGGCAAAAAGGCATCAGGAAAAGCCCATATTTTTTTTCCTAAAGTTTCACTCATTTTTTCTCCTTAAGGTTCTCACAAAAGATGGAAAACCAATACTTAAAATTAATAATAGCCCTGTGAATATAATTATACCGACACCAGGAATATTTAACAATCCCAATCCAAATGATAACATACCTAAGATAAATATTGATATAACAACTCCCAAGATAGATCCTGATCCTCCATATATATAGACACCTCCTAAAACAACCATGGTTATAATTTCTAACTCCCAACCAAATGCAATATTAGGCCTGACACTTGACAGTCTACCTGATAAAAAGATAGCAGCAATTGCAGAAAAAAGTCCATTCAAAGTAAATAAAACAAAGGTATACCTATCAACTGCTATACCGGTATATTGAGCAGCATCAGGATTATTACCAATAGAATAAATTTTTTTTCCAACTGAGGTTTTATGAAGAATGAACGCAAAAACAAATGCTAATAAGATAAAAGTTAAAAAAGCATAAGGTATATAACCAAAGAGATAACCGCTACCTAAATTAGTTACAAGTTTTGGAAATTTATTATAATAAGAGTCCTCTAAAAAAGAATACGTTAAACCCCTGAATAAGGACATGGTTCCAATAGTGACAATGATTGAAGAAATTGCAAATTTAGTAATTATCGCTCCATTAAATGCCCCACATAAAGCTCCACTGAATAATGTTAACAATAGAACAATCCAGGTGTCATAACCTAAGCTAGTTGTGTAACCAAGGACACATGAAGATACAGCAATAATAGAAGCGACTGATAAATCAATATGTCTTGCAATAATTACAAAAGTCATTGTTAAAGCAATAATTGCTTTTTCGCTAAAAAGGAAAGTGCTGTCAATAAGATTATATAAATCTAAAAAGTAAGGCGTGAGATTGGAGTTGATGATTAAAATAGAAATCAAAACAATGAGAAGAATAAATTCTTTTTTATATAGAATATCTAAAAGCTTGAATGGAGGCTTATCAGGAATAATACTCATTATTCCTGCACCATAACTGTTTTTTCTTTTCTCTGCTCAGTTTTTGTATTGATAATAATTGCCAACAAAATAATAGCGCCAGAAATAGCTAATTGCCAAAACTGAGAAATATCTACAGCAGGTAAAGCATTTCTAATCAAACCTATTAATAAAGCACCTAACAAACATCCCAAAACTGTCCCTACTCCACCCATAACACTAATACCACCAACCACACAAGCAGAAATGACAGTTAGCTCAAAACCTATTGCTATTTGGGTAGAAGCCACTGAGTATCGAGCAACCCATAAGTATCCACAGAGTCCTGCAAATAGACCTGATATAGAATAGGCTAATATAATGTACTTGTTTTCATTTATACCTATATATTTCGCAGCATCAGGGTTTCCACCAAGTGAATAAAGATTTCTACCAAATCTTGTATGATTTAATAAGATATAAATAATAATAAATACGGCCACAGCTATCCAGAATAAAAAGGATAGAGATAAAAATTTAAAGTGGATCAAGGCTAAAAAATTTTCAGAAAATTCACTTGAGTAAACTTGCTTACCATCACTCACAAAATAGATTAATCCTCTATAAATGCTCATTGTTCCAAGAGTAGTAACTATAAAAGGAACTTTCAAAATAGCTATAGAAACACCATTCAAGACACCTAAAATAGTCCCAATGATGCAAGATAGAGCAATAAAATAGTAGACAGGTAGTTCAGGATGCACAGTTGAAAGTAGAGATATAAGCATACCGGAAAGAGCGAGGTTAGAAGCAACTGATAAATCTATTGCACGAATTAATATTACGATCATTTGACTTAACGCTAGAATAATTAAAATTGAAGTATCAGTTAGAACATCAGAAATACTTGAAGGTGTTATAAAAAGAGGATTTGCAAAACCTACAGAAATCAATCCAATACAAATAATTACAAATAAAATGAAGTCTCGATTTAGTAAAAACTTTTTCATTCTTCACCACTTGCAATTTTAACTATCTGTTCTGATGAAGCATCTTTAACATCCAAAACTTTTTTAATAAGACCTCTATACATCACTACAACCCTATCACACATTCCTAAAATCTCTGGAAGTTCTGAGGAGATCATAATAATAGACATTCCTTCTCCAACTAGCTCTCCCATAAATTGATGAACAGCCGATTTTGATCGAACATCAATTCCCTTAGTTGGCTCATCAAGTATTAAGACTTCTGGTTTAGTTGAAAGCCATTTTGATATTACAGTTTTTTGTTGATTACCGCCTGATAAACTTTGTGCTAGTTGACTCCAATAAGAAACTTTAATATTTAATTTTTCTTGCATTGAAGCAGCATTTTTTACCTCTTTTAAATTATCCATAATGTAGAAATTAGAATTTTTATCTATGATAGCCATATTGATGTTATCTTTAACAGACATTAATCCGGTAATTCCCAACTGCTGTCTTTCTTCAGAGAGATATACTATTCCTTGATTAATAGCATCACTAGGTTTTAAAATTGAAATTTTTTTATCTTTGAAAAATATTTCTCCTTCATCAGGTTTGGTAATTCCAAAAATTGATTTCATAATTTCAGTACGCCCAGAACCAACTAAACCATAAAAACCTAAAATTTCTTTTTTTCTTAAATTAAAACTAATATTTTTAAACTGTGTTTTTTTATAAAAATTACGAACTTGAAAAATTTCGTTCTCTATTTTAATGTGGTTTTTTGGAAAAATTTGACCTACTTCCCTTCCAGCCATATGAGTAATTAATTGATCTTTGTTTGTATTAGAAATTTTATCAGATTTAATTAACTGGCCATCTCTCAATACAGTAAAATCATCACACACTTCCATAACTTCATCTAATTTATGAGAAATAAAAATAATTGATTTATCTTGATTTTTAAGATTTCGAATAATTGTATAAAGCTCGTTAATTTCTTTTTGAGATAATGCTGCTGTAGGTTCATCCATTATCACTATGTCGGCATCATGAATAAGTGAACGTGAAATTTGAACAATATGTCTTTGCGCAATACTTAAATCTTTAATTTTTTCATTGGGTTCAATATTGGCTTCAAGATCATCAAGTAATTGTTTAGTTTTTTCATACATTAAATTCCAGTGAATCAAACCATTTGATTTAGTGAGATGATTACCAATAAAAATATTTTCAGTAACTGTTAATTCATCAAACATTACGGACTCTTGATGTATTGCTGAAATACCTAAAGACAATGACACAGCGGGATCAGAAATTATTTGCTGTTTGTTATTTAAATTAATAGTGCCACTATCAGGTTGATAAACTCCACATAGAATTTTAACTAATGTAGATTTCCCTGCACCATTTTCTCCTAAAAGTGCATGGATGCTATTTCCTTTTAACTGAAAATCAACATTTTGGAGTGCCTTCACTCCATGGAAATTTTTAGAAATATTTTTTAACTCTAATTTCATAGAAAAACACACGACCACTTAGTGGTCGTGTGTATAAATTAATGTAATTAAAAGATTTCTGCGAATTTATCTATATTTGAGGCGTCAAATACAAATGGATCAGCCATTGCTGCATTGTTACCTGCACCAATACAGATCTCTCCCATTCTACCTGTTGGGATACATTCCCCCTCTTGTCCAGAATAAGCACCTGAAGCAATCTGATATGATAAATACACGGCAGCATATCCTAAGTCAATTGGGTTCCAGATTCCAAATTGAACTGCAGAACCATTTTTAACATGCGCCTTCATTTCACTTGGGAGTCCAAGTCCTGTTACAAAAACCTTACCAACTAGACCTTGATCTTCAACTGCCTTTGCAGCAGCTACGATACCTACAGAAGTTGGTGAAATGATACCTTTAAGGTTAGGGTGTTTTTTGAAAAGTCCCAATGCTTCTTGATAACTTTTATCAAAAAGATCATCCCCATAGACAGTATCTACCCATTTCATTTTTGAGTATTCTGGTTTTGCAAATTCCTTTTTCATCTCTTCAATCCAAGCATTTTGATTAGTAGCTTGACTTGTAGCACTAAGAATTGCAAATTCACCCTCATCTCCCATTGAGTTCTTCATCCATTTGATGTTAGAAGAGCCGATAAGAGCTGTATTTGAAGGGTCTAAATTCATTACCCTTCCTTCTTCGGCTATACCTGAGTCCCAGGAAATTACAGTAATACCTCTTTCCATGGCTTTTTTACCAATAGAAGCTAGAGCGTCCCTGTCATTTGCTGAAATTGCGATAGCATCAACTTTTTGAGCAATTAAAGAATTAATTACTTCAATTTGAGCCTCAGCAGTAGTTGTTGCTGGACCAGTATAAATTACTTCAACACCGCCAATTTCATTAGCAGCTTCTTGACCGCCTTCAGCAGCAGCTTCAAAGAAACCGATACCTAAACCCTTGACAACTAATGCAATTCTCATATCGGCAGCATTAGCAGTAAAAGTGAAAAGAATAGTTGAAATAATAGCTATAAATAGTTTTTTCATTGTCTTCCTCCTTAGTTATTCCTAAGTTTATTATTTACTGAATTTACGGATAAATCAATTATTTTTAAAAAATAAATCTCTTTTTTCATATTAGTATGAATGACATACTTTTATACCTTTGCTAAATTAGGTGGATAAAAAACCTTTTAAGGAAGATTGAATGATTTGAGCTATCTTTAGACTCTCTGCTTTAAAAAGTTAAAGACTTTTACAGAATTTTGAATTAAGAAAAGTAATTTTTTTATTGTAAGAAAATTATCTATAGATTAAAAATTTACTTATGAAATTTCAAAATAATGTAGTTAATAACTGGACTAGTAAATATAATAAATTATCTAAAATTGATCAATTAATTCTGAGATCAAATCTTTTAGGAAGTGACTTAAAGGTTACTAACTTTGGTGGAGGAAATACTTCTTCTAAAATATCTATGAAAGACCCAATAACAAAAAAGAATGAAACTATTCTTTATGTAAAGGGCTCTGGTGGTGACTTAGGTTCAATAAAAAAAGATGGTTTTGCTAGTCTCTATCTTGACAAATTTAATAGTTTAAAAAATATTTATAGGGGCTTTAATCATGAAGATGAAATGGTTGGATATTATCCAATGTGTACATTTAATAACAATCCAAGAGCCGCAAGTATCGATACACCTCTTCACGCTTATGTTCCGTTCCCAGAAGTAGACCATACTCATCCTGACTCAATAATTGCATTAGCTACAATGAAAAATGGGCGTGATGTCATTAAAAAAGTTTATGGGGATAGTATGGGATGGTTAGATTGGCAAAGACCAGGATTTGACCTAGGTTTGAAAATGGAAAGTTTAATTAGTAAAAATAAAAATATTATTGGAATAGTTCTAAGTCATCATGGCTTATTTACATGGGGAAGTACCAATCAAATATGCTATTCAAATTCAATTGATTTAATTAAAAAGGCGCAGACCTATTTAAATAGCTCGATTAAAAAATATTCTTTCGGTAAGCCAATTTATAAGAAAAAAACAAACCCTGATTTTGAAGTAAAATTAATTTCAACAATTAGAGGAAATCTCTCTAAAGAAAATTCTAAAATACTTCACTTGGATAAGTCTGATATTACTTTAGAATTTGTTAATTCTCAAAATTTGAAACAAGTTTCAGCAATTGGTACTTCATGTCCAGATCATTTTCTCAGAACAAAAAGATTACCAATGGTACTGCCTTCATTAACTGAATTAGTTAAGAATGAAAATAAGGTTGAAAGTGTCATTCAAAGTTATTTAAATAAATATAAAGAAGCCTATACAAAATATTATAATAGAAATAAAACGAAAGACTCTCCAAATCTTCGAGATCCCTACCCCGTTATTGTTTTAATACCTGAATATGGAATGATGTCTTTTGCAAAAAATAAATCAACAGCTCGCATTTCAAGTGAATTTTTTTGTAATGCAATGAATGTAATGAAGGGTGCTGAAGGTATAAGTAAGTATACTGGCCTTTCAGAAAAAGAAGCATTTAGAATAGAATACTGGGAGCTAGAAGAAGCAAAATTAAAAAGAATGCCAGCAGAAAAAGAATTAGCTGGAAAGGTTGCTCTGATTACTGGTGCAGCTGGAGGTATTGGTTCCGCTACTGCTAAAAAATTTCTCAGTGAAGGATGCTGTGTAATTTTAACAGATATTGATCAAAGCGCCCTTAAATTTAAACATAATGAATTTAGTAAAGAATTTGGAGGAGACGTAGTTCACTCAATGATAATGGATGTCACTAATGAAAAAGATGTCAAAAATGCTGTATCAAAAGGTATTAATGTTTTTGGTGGAATAGATATATTAGTGGCTAATGCTGGATTTGCATCCGCAGCCTTATTCGAGAAAACCAGTACTAAACTATGGGATAAAAATATGGATATTTTATCTAAGGGTTGTTTTCTGATTAGTCGTGAGGTTTATCAAAATATGATGCAGCAAAATAATGGAGGCTCAATTATATTTGTATCAAGTAAGAATAGCTTGAATGCGTCCAAAGGAGCATCGGCCTACAGTGTAGCAAAGAGCTCATTACTACACTTATCGAGATCAATTGCTCTAGAAGGATCAGTATATAAAATACGATCCAATGTTGTAAATCCAGATGCTGTAATACAAAATTCTAAAATCTGGCAAGGCGACTGGACTAAACAAAGAGCTAAAAGTAATAAAATAAATGTTAAGGAAGTTGAAGAGTTCTATAAAAATAGAAGTTTGTTAAAAGTAAGTATATTACCTGAAGATATTGCAGAAGGTATTTATTTTTTTGCAAGTTCAAAATCAAAAAAATCTACAGGAAACATTATCAATGTTGATGGAGGTAATATAACATCATTTACTAGATAATGATCACTACAAATAAGCTTAATATTGTCCTCGATATAGGTAAAACTAACGTTAAATTAATTTTTGTAGATAGTGAAAATAAAGCTATTTTTTCTTATAATACAAAACAAAAAAGCATCAACCAATATGGTATAAAAACATTAAATTCAGAATCTATTTTTGAATGGACCATCAAAAAAATGAATTTAGTCGAGAAGAAATATCGGTTGGATAAATTTGTTTGTACGGCTCATGGGACTTCAATCGCCCTCATCGATCATAATAATCAAGAAATTTTAGCATGCACAGATTATGAGTATAAGTACGATAAGTTAATGGATGATTACAAAAAAATTGCCCCTAGATTTGATGAAAGTTTCACTCCTTTTTTAGAAACTGGTCTAAATATTGGTATGCAACTATATTATTTAGTAAAAAAAAATCCAAGACTAATTAAAAATACAAAATATATTATTAATTATCCTCAGTATATTACCTGGAAATTTACAAATAATTTCTCATCTGAAATATCTTACCTAGGATGTCATACGCATTTATGGAATTTTAAAAAAAATAAACTCTCTTCTTTAGTAAATAAACTTAAAATAGAAAATAAATTTCCTCCAATAAAAAAAGCTTGGGAAATAATAGGTAGAAAAAGGATTGGTAGATCCAATATACAAATTGCGAATGGAGTGCATGATAGTAATGCCTCTTATTTATATTTTAAAAATTCAAATATTAAAAACTTTACCTTAATTTCAACAGGTACATGGTACATAATATTTAATCAAAAAACATCATTGACTACACTCAATCCTAGCCTTGATATGCTTGCTAATATTGACGTTTTTGGAAAAGCTGTGCCAACAATAAGATTTATGGGTGGAAGAGAATATGACTACTTAACAAAAGTATTTAAAATACCAAGTAATACAAAGTGTATTAAAAATTTTAATTATAGCGATTATTTGATTTACCCCAGCTATGCCGCCGGAGGCGCATTTAAAAAGCATAATATCAATACTAATTTGTTCAAAAGTTTAAACAAAGGTCAAATCTATTTTTTAATTTGTATATATATGTCGTTTGTAATGAATTTTTGTTTAAATAAAATGAAATCTTCTAACACAATAATTCTTGATGGACCAATAACTAAAAATGAGACTATAATGAAAATATTATCAACCTTGAGAAGAACACAAACTGTTTTAAAAAATAAAAAAGAAATTGGTACTAGTTTAGGAGCTACTAATTTATTTAATATAAAGAAAAAAAATAAATTACAGACTATTACTATTAATAAATATCAAAATCAATCTTTTGAAACCATTTATAAGAATTGGGAAAATAATCTTTTTAAAAAAGAAATGTTTAGTCATTCTTAATTTTATAGATAATTTAGTTTAAAGAAATTTAGAGGTTTTGATTATTCAAAATAAGACCTGCTATACCATTACATAAACCAAGGTGATCGTCTTCACAGATAACAGAATAAGACCAATTCTCTTTTAATACATTTAAATAAATTGAATTATTAGAAAATGGACCAGAGCAAATCATTGTTCCCTTAGCGCCTATACTATTAGAACCTTTGAGAGTTTGTTTAGCTAAAATTTCTGAAATAATAGTCTCAATTTCTTGAACATTTAAATTACTTAAATCAACAATTTGTTGAGATTTATTATTAATTACTTGAGCCTTATCTGGACTTTCGAAATTTGCTAATCCAAGATCTAGTTCGCTACTATATTGCTGTTTTAAAGAAGACATGTTTTTTTTTTGCATTAGATTTTGGTAAATTTTACCAGCAGGAAATCGAAAGTTAGGCACTAAATTTCCAAAACAATCACAGCTGATCATCAAGCCTGGTTGCTCTGAAATTTCTGTCTTATCTAACCCCAAAGCAAAAATGGTCACCCATGTTCCTGTGGATAATATCGTACAAGGTAGAGGTCTATTTAACGATGTCGAAACTAAAGCTAAACTAGAATCATGAGCACCACAATAAATTGGAATATCATCAGGTAATTCCATCTGTATAGCTAATTTTTTTTGCAATGGTCCAAGAATAGTTGATGCTGATCTTAGTGGTGGATAACTAACTTTTTTACTAATTCCATAAATTTCAAGATCTATAAAACCTTTTTGCCTTATATCCCACAAATCTGAATGAGAACTAGCATAACTAATTTCACTAGCAGTAATTCCTGATAACCAATAGCTCCAAAATTGAGGCCAAAAAAGAATTTGATCTACTTTAGAAAATTCTTCTGGAAAATAACGACTCAACCAATAAATTTGCGCACCTAAATTTAATCCTCCATCCATACGTGGTGTTCCAGTTTGCTCAAATGCCGGACGAATTTGATTATACTCATCTTTAAGTTGATCTGGACCATCAAATTCATAGTCAAGAACAGGAAGAATTAGCTCACCTTTTGACATTAAAGCAGCGCATGCGCCATGCGTGGAGATAAATATTGAATCAATTCTGTGATTTTTAGAGAGTTTACGTAGAGAGTTAGTAATGAAAACTTTAAGAGCATCAACGTCAAAATGTGGATATGGATTTTTATTAATAATTTTATTACTTGTCTGAAAGACTGCTAGCTCCTCTAGCTTGTCTGTATCGAATAAAATAACCTTTACATGAGTTTTACCGATGTCTAAAACTGCAACATTGCCTTGTTTTTTGCTTATCTTCATATATTTGATTTATTAAGTTGTTGTCGATAATGCTCTGCTTCCCAATTTATTAGCTCACCAGTTTGTTTTTCATTTAAGTATTTTAAGTCTGCAGTATCCGGTATCCTACACATAAGATCATAAGCGCTTCTCGCAATTTCTAATGTTCCTTTCAAGGCATCATTCCGAATTAAAATACCTTTATCAATTAATATAACGCATGAATTAAACGGCAAGGAAACATCAGATAATTTTTTAAGCTTATCGAATAAATCTTTATCATTATGATTAAGTACTACAAAATTTGGACCAAGAAAAATTAAAAAATCAGGAAGAGCAACGCCTTTAGAAAGCTTTTGTATCCATGGTTGATAAAATGCCAAGTTATTTATCAATTTATCCTTACAAAAACTATAGCCGCTATTTTTCAAATTAATTTTAGAGTTAATTAAATATTCTGGTTCAATTATTAAGGGTTTGTTAATTTTTGTTTTTAAACGAAGACGCACCTCTTCAATAAGTTTTTTTATTTCATTCAAATTATGACCACATATAACTAGACCGTGATTTTCTAGTATAAAAATATTATCTGTGTCTGATTTAATGGCTAGTAATTGACGACTAAGCTCTATTCCGGGTTTAACGTAAGGTACAAATTTCCAATTGAGACCAAATAAAACTTTTTCAAAAATCTGCCGTGAATTTATTTGAACAGCAAGTGCGTTAATATTTATATCATGTGTATGAAAAACAAACTTAAAATCTAAAACAGCATGAATTGGAGCTTCAACGGATGGGCGGAGACCTTTTGGAGATAATGGCAGAACTATGGATCTTTGAAGATCAGATTCAGAAAAATTATTATTTTCAAGATAGGTTTTAATTTTAGAAATACTAACAGGAACCATTAATTCTTCTTTTTGGGCATTCATAAGCCATTTACCAGATGCTTTGACCCACATAGTATCATCTAACTTAATAGAAGTATTACCACCAGCTGCATGCACCATCGTTGCATCGGACCCAATCTCTTTAGAATATTTTAAAAATAGATTAAACTCCTCTGAATTACCCATATAATTAATTGTGTCTTATGCGTGATTTTAGTTCAAGCATATCTTTTTAATTTTATTTATTTAAAAATTTAGCGTTAAATTTATAAAAAACCTGTTATATATATTATTTTAAATTGATATTAATACTCTATATCAAATTGTTATATTTAGATAAAATAAAAATCATAATGATTCTCAAAAAATAGCAATAGTGTTAAAGATTATGGAAAAAAACAAATATTTTTTTAAAAATGGCGAGGCAAAATTTAAATCTGCGAAAAATAAAAAGTGGGAAAAAGTTTAATTTTATAAAATATGGATTATTTATCAATCAAGGGCCTAGAAAAAAAAATATCCAAACTAGCGATAGGAAATGACAATCAGCCAGACTATGACAGCGCTGCTCCTATTTGGGATCATTGGTTAGAGACTGGTGCGAATGCATTTGATAATTCATATGTTTATAAAGATGGACTCTCAGAGAAAGTTTTAGGTGAGTGGATCAAAAAAAGAAACAATGCGGATGATTTAGTAATTATTGCTAAAGGTGCCCATACCCCAGATTGCCAACCTAATAAAATTAAAGAACAATTAGAAATTTCTATGGATAGAATGAACATTTCTAAAGCTGATATCTATATTATGCATCGAGACAACTTAGATGTCCCTGTTTCAGAGTTTGTTGATAGTTTGAATGAAATAGTAGATTTAGGTTATACAAACGTTATCGGTGTTTCTAACTGGTCTTTAGAACGCTTCAAGAAAGCTGATCAGTGGGCAGTAAACTCCAACAAGCATGGTTTAGATATTCTTAATAATAATTTAAGTTTAGCAAGAATGATGAAACCTCTTTGGGCCGGATGTATTACAGCAAATGATCCAGAAGTTTTAAAATATTTAAAGGAGAGCCAAAAGACTCACATTTCTTGGTCCAGCCAAGCGAGAGGATATTTTTTAAAACAAGAAACTATTAAAGAGAATGAAAAAAACCTGAATGATTATGATGATAGTGGGCCTTTAAGATATTTTGACAGCGAAGAAAATCGTACTAGAAGAATGAGAGCTCAGGAACTAGCTGTTAAATACGAAGTTGAACCGCATAATATTGCTGCAGCTTGGGTGCTAAGTCAATCTTTCCCGTCTCTTGCAATAATTGGTCCAAGGAAAATTTCCGAAACTGAAAATTCTCTAAAATGTTTAGGTATTAATCTAACTGAAGAAGAAATATCTTGGCTTAATTTAGAAATTAACTAAATAATTTAAAATGAGCTCGATTGAGCCCAGATATTAATACCACCATCAATAGCTTTTTTATCAATTAATTTTAACTCTTCTTTAGAAAAATTTAAGTTTTCTAAAGCTTGAACATTCTCAAGTAATTGCTTGGTGTTTCTCACGCCAATTAAAGCTGAAGTAATAATTTTATTATTCCAAGCTTACTTCTTCTTTGGTAAATCGAGTTAATTGTTCTATTTGAGAGCTTATTGCGAATTATTTCTTCAGCTGATAAGTTAAAATTTTCTTTAAGGTAATTATCTTCTTCGGCTGACCAAGCCTCATTTTGATTTTTAGTCATGTATAAACATTGTTATATCAACGATATCCAAAAAGAAGTTTTAAAATTTATGAGTTTTATGTTATTTTTACGAATGAGAAATTTTCTGAGTTATTTTTTATTAATTTTATTCTTTCCAATTTTATTAATTGCTGAAAACGTAATTCCAATGAAATTTCATGGCACCTGGAGTAATGACTGCTCTAAAGAGCAAGACGTTTTTATTTTTACCGAAAGTGGGTATTTCAATCTATATAAAAGTCAAGATGAGATAGATAAGTA
>JAQBUY010000124.1 GCA_027623775.1 Pseudomonadota bacterium | reverse complement strand
TATATGGATATTAAAATAATTTATGACGGAGGATGGCATTTTTCTAACATGAAAAGTGCTGAATTAATTAAGCATAAATTAAAATCATACTTGCATCATAGAGAATTTGATCAAGTTTCATTAAGCATAAATGAAATAGAGGATCTTATCAAAAAAAAGCGTGCAATCTACGACTTAAGTGTTGATAAAAGGGTTAATAAATTTAGAGATGATATATTTTTAGAAAAAGTTGAATTAGAAAAAAGAATATCCTTTAAAGAAGGATGAACTAGATTATTTTAAAAATAAGTGGCATCCCTATTCAACCGTTGCTACTTGGTATATGTGGAGAAGTATAGATCCTGTCCCGGTTGAATATTAAACGCCTTCAACAATTAAAAGATCTCTAATAGTAGTATTTTTAGCTAGAGACCAAGCTTCCTGGTAATCTCTCGATTCATGACATTTAGTTGCAATGTCAATATTATCAAATTCCCAAATTACAGTTCTAATAAAATCCTCACCTTCAAAAGTGATATATTTTCCGCCTCTGACTAAGGCCTTTCCACCAAATGATTCAATAATTTTTTTTGCATTTTCAGAATATTTGCTCAAGGCTTCTTGACTATCTATTTTTTTATATTTAGCTATCCAGTATGCTTTTTTCATTTAAAATTAATGTTTTCCAAATCTTTAATGCTAATAATATTTTTTGCTAAATCTTTATTATTTTTTTTAATATCTTCAAAAAAATTCCAAGCTAATACTAATAAATAATCTGGTTTTTGTTTTAGAAATTTTTTACTTTTTATAGGTATTTTTACACCTGGCAAAAATTTTTCCTGTTTTAGAGAGTTATCTTCAATTATAAAATCAATTTCTTTAGAAATATTATAAAAATTAAGAGCGGTAGTCGCTTTAGCTGGAGATCCATAACCCACAATAGTTTTTTTATTAATTTTTATTTTAGCTATATTCTTATTTACATTATTTTTAATTTGATCAGCTTTTTTTGAAAATTCCTCATAAATTTTAAATTTATCTAATCCTAATTCTTTTTCTTTATTTATAAAATCTTCAACACTTTTGTCAGTCTTTTTACTTTTATCTTTTGTTACAAATACTCTTATTGAGCCACCGTGAGTATTAACCTTTTCAACTTTAAATAATTTAGCATCATGCTTATTAAAAAAATTATTTAAAGATAGCACAGACCAGTAATTAATATGTTCATGATAGATATTGTCAAAAGTACAGTCTGATAAAGTATTTAGTAAATACTGTACTTCTATTATTATAACTCCATTTGTTTTAAGTATTGAAAAGAAACAATCTGACATAGATTTTATATCATCCACATGCGCAAATACATTAGAAGCCAGTATTAGGTCAGCTCTTTCGTTAATTTTTCTAATTAGATCTTTATTTAAAAAACCTTGAATAGTCTTAATGCCTGATTTATTAGCAATTTCTGCTAAATTCTTTGCAGGTTCTATTCCAAGAATATTTTTAAATCCTAAATCTTTAAATGGTTTTAAGGCTATGCCATCATTACTTCCGACGTCAATAATCTGTGAGGAGTCTTTATTTAAATTAAATTGATTTATATAAGATTTTGCTGCCTCTTTAAAATGATCTACAAAGCTCGCACCTGTCGAGGATAAGTATAAATAGTGAGAAAATAATTTTTCTGCTTCCACGGTGTAAGATAATTGGCAGTTATAACAGTCCTGACAAAAATTTACCTCAAGTGGAAAAACTTCGTCTTTATCAGTAGATGAATTTAATAAATTATTAGCTAAAGGTTGATATCCAAGAGATATTACTCTTTTTAAATTTTTACTTTCACAACATCTACAATTTAGTTTGTAATTTTTTAATAAAAAATCTCTATCTTCGTCTGAAACAATCTTATGTGATACGGTATGAGTAATTCCATAATTTTCATGTTCTCTTTCCCCTCTCACTAAATTTAAAAAAATTGAATCTTGAGTAAAAACCATTGTGTGAGCTACATTAGGACGAGTTACTATTAAATCTCCAGCGTTGACAACGTGAGTAACTTTAGGGGCATTTTTCTCTAATAAATCTTGATAAATACTAATGTACTGACCCTTAATTAAAAGGCACTTTTGTTCTTGCACAGGATGATAATGATTAGCTCTTATAGAGCCTTTTTTAGACTCAATGTATCCAATAAGATTTATAGGTTCAGATAATTCATAATTAGAGATTTTTCCTCTTAAATCAATAAATTCTTTTTCACCTCTTTTTATGTATTCAAGTTCTAGGTTTCGATTATTGTTTGAAGACCATTTTTCCACCATTTCCTTAATAGACTCTTCAAGCCTGTATAAAAATTTAAAACCTGTGCTTAGAAGTTTTTTATTAGAAATTGAATACCCAGGATTTGGTATTTCATCTTCAGTTTCTATAATATTCACTTTGGGATTAATTTTTTTACAAATCAAAGCAACATCTTTAACAGTCAGAGATTCTTTTGATAAATGAAATATTTCATTTTGTATTTTGCTTTCCTCCATAAATTTAAAACATCTAACTACATCTAATAATGGAACCAAACTTTTTAGTTGTCTTCCACCCGAAAATAATTTGATATCTCCATTTAAAGACGTAATTTTAGAAAATAAGTTAGGCATAATACTAATTCTTAAACTATCTGTTGAATATCCATAAACTGAAGCAAGTCTTAAAATTATATAATTTTTAACTTTTTTTTTAATTTCTTCCTCATTTATTACTTTGCTAGAAGCGTAGGCTAAGATTGGACAAACTTTTTCATCTTCTCGGATATCTTTTTTTAACTCTTGAAAACCCTCAAAAACAACATGGGTGGATGGGAAAATTAATTTACATTCTTCATTTATAGAATTGATAATATTATTAGTTCCTTCTATTGCTATTTGTCTAATTTTATTATCTCTTTCAATATTGATATCATTATAGACATAAGCCACGTCTGTAATGCCTGCTAAGTGATGAACTACGTCAGCATCTTTTAATTCTTTTGTAATTAAACTTTTATCTAAAATTGCACCTTGGATAAATTTTATATTCCAATTTTTTAATTCTTTAACTCGTTCAGATAAAAATCTGTTATCTATAACTGTAATATTGTGTTTCCAGCTAATACCAGAATAAAGCCTGCATAATTCAGTGCCTAAATAACCAAGACCACCAGTAATAATTATTTTCTTCATTTTATGATGCATTTTCAATTAATTGCTAAAACAATTTTTTTATATTTATAATTATTGTATCGTATATTTGATATAGGTATCAAAAAATTTTAAATATTAAATAAACTTAACTTAACATTATGCACATTTATGATTGTATAACTTATTTTGATGAAGATTTGCTATTAAATTTTAGACTAAATTGTTTAAATAAATATGTACACAAATTTGTAATTGTTG
>JAQBUY010000123.1 GCA_027623775.1 Pseudomonadota bacterium | reverse complement strand
TACACTTAAAATAAAATAATTATTAAGAACATAAAATGTTTATAATAATTATAAATAAAAATCATATTATTTAAACTAATTTTTATTCTTATAATAATTTATTTAATAAGGAGGAATTATTATGAAAACAATACCACTACTAATTAGTTTGTTATTTATATTTAATATGAATGCCAATGCCGTAACCTTAAGAGCGGTTATGGAAAATGTTCCAGACACAGGATTCATTCAAGAACTCTTGCCTGAATTTACTGCAAAAACTGGAATTGAAGTTGAATTTGAAGTTATGGGTTACGGTGAAATGCACCCTAAACTCGTGCCTTCATTAATTGCTTCCACCGGAAGTTATGATTTTATGCCTGTAGATTTTTATTGGGTAGGTGAATTTGATAAAGCCGGATGGATGATGTCTTTAGATGATTTTATCAAAAAAGATGCATTTGATACTTCGGTTTATTTTGATTCACTTATGGATTTAACTGGTCGAATTGGAGATACAACTTATATGCTTCCTTTTTATAATTACGCTATGGGTTTAACAGTAAGAAAAGATCTATTAGATGATCCTTCTAATCAAGCCAAATTTGAAGATAAATATGGCATGGAATTAAAACTTCCAACTGAATGGGATGAATATCTAAACCAAGTAGCGTTCTTTACAGATAAAGACAAAGGTTTTTATGGTGTGGTTAATCAAGGGGGGAAAGCAGATCCAATAGCAATGGAATGGTCAAATTATCTTTTTGCTAGAGGTGGAGATTTTCATGATGATAATTGGAATGGATTGTTAACTTCAAATAATGCATTAGAAGCACTAAAAGATTATATTTCGATGGTTAACAATTATGGTCCTTTGGGCGCTGAGAGCTTTGGTTTTGATGAAGCCTTTAACGTTGCAGCACAAGGAAATGCTTATAGCTATCTAACATATAACTTTTTTCTTAATTCCTACAATGATCCAGAGCAATCTGCTGTTGTTGGAAAAATGGAATTAATTCCAGTACCTGGTGAAGGTGGCTTAAATGGAGCTTGGGGTTGGTCGATACCAAAATCGAGTCCTAATGCTGAAGCTGCTTGGGAATTTTTAAAGTGGGTGGAGTCTCCAGATATAGCTAAAAGAAGAGCTGCATTAGGCGGTGCTCCTACTAGAAAAGATGTCTTTAATGATCCTGATCTTAATAAACAATTTGATCATTATCCTCTTTTAAAAGATCTGCTCGCAACTGCAAAAAACTTTCCATTATTTACTTATACTCCTCAATTCGTAGAAGTCATGGGGACAGAGCTATCGAAGGCAGTAATTGGAGAACAAGATCCAGCTGTAGCTTTAAAAATAATGAATGATGAATTAGAGGCACTTGCAGCTAAAGATGGTAAAAGATAATTTTAATCACTTTTGAATAAAATTAATTATTATAATAGGCGGTTCGGGTATTTACTCGCATCGCCTGCTATTCTTATTTTGGTGCTTATAATTCTTGTTCCAATCACCATATCAATTATTACTAGTTTTTTTGACTACACTCTCATTGATAGGGATTTAGATAAATTTACCGGATTAAAAAATTATTTTTCTATCATAAATAATCCTAAGTTTATAAATTCTTTTTTTGTAACAATTAGTTTTGTTATTTTTGTTGTATTATTTGAATTTTTATTAGGATTTCTTATAGCTATACTATTAAATAAAGTAACTAAATTCAGAAATATTTATTATTTTATATTACTAATACCCCTCTTAATAAACCCTGTAGTTGTAGGACTTATTTGGAGAATGTTTTTACATCCTCAGCTAGGTATCGTGAATTATCTTATAGGATTTTTAGGCATATCTCCTGTAAATTGGCTAGGCGATCCTCAAATAGCATTTGTGACAATTATATTTGTAGATATATGGCACCAAGTTTCTTTTATGATTATTTTATTATTAGCTGGTTTAGCTTCTATTCCTGAAGAACCGTATGAAGCAGCTCGTATTGATGGAGCTAACGAATTCCGACAATTTTTAGACATCACTCTGCCCTATATGAGACCTGTAATAATTATAACTTTATTAATTCGTCTCATTTTTGCAGTTAAGACTTATGATTTAATTTATATCATGACTAAAGGGGGACCAGGTGAAGCGACTGATTTAATTAGCTATTATATTTATCGCTCTGCTTTTATTAGTTTAAACCTTGGCGAAGCAGCAAGTATGTCAGTTTTACTATTGATCATAATATGCGTTATTATTTTTCCTTTATTTAAATACATGAACAGAGCTGATGAATAAAATTTCATATATTCAACTAAAAGAATTAAATAAAACTTTTAATGAGACTGTTGCTGTCAATAATATTAATTTAGAGATTTATGAAAATGAATTTTTTGTCCTTTTGGGGCCTTCCGGATGTGGAAAATCTACTACTTTAAGAATGATAGCCGGATTAGAAGACATTACATCAGGGGAAGTCATAGTTAAAAAGATTAATATTTCCCAGCTAGATCCAAAAGATAGGAATATGGCATTTGTTTTTCAAAATTATGCACTCTATCCTCATATGAACGTAAGGAAAAATATTTCTTACTCTTTAAAATTAAGAAAAGTAAGTCATGAGGAAATGGAAAAGAAAATTCATTGGGTGTCAAATCTTCTTAAGATAGACCAACTTTTAGATAGGAAGCCTAGTCAATTATCAGGAGGTCAACGTCAAAGAGTAGCTTTAGGTAGATCCTTAGTCAGGGATCCTGTTGCTTTTTTATTAGATGAGCCATTATCAAATTTAGATGCTCAGCTACGAGTTGAAATGAGACATGAATTAATAAAATTACAAAAAAATTTAGCAAAGACTTTTATTTATGTTACACACGATCAGATTGAAGCCATGACGATGGCATCAAGAATTTGTATAATGAATAATGGAAATATTATTCAAATTGGAACACCGAAAGAAGTTTATGAAAAACCTAATTCTATTTTTGTTGCAAGATTTATAGCTAATCCAATAAATAACATTTTAACTACAAATATTAAACATCAAAATCATTCCCATAATTTGGAATGTTTAAATATAGAATTAAAAAGAGAATGTCTCACAAATAGAGACTTAGTGTATTTTTCAATTAGACCAGAGAATTTTTATATTGAAAAAAATAATAGTGATATGGCTTCTTTGAAAGTAGAGATACTACAAATTGAAAATTATGGCCATGATTATTTAATATCTTCAACGATTGAAAATAATAATCAAAAAATTTATTTTCGATTAAATAAATTTCATAATTTAATAATAGGAGAAAGTATAAATATTTATTTCAATGCAAATGATATATTATTGTTTGATATCAATAGTGAAGAAGCGATATAAATTATTAAATCTTATCACTAATTAATATAGTTAATATTTGTCCAATAAAAAAATAATATTTAATATATATT
>JAQBUY010000012.1 GCA_027623775.1 Pseudomonadota bacterium | reverse complement strand
CAGAAACTTCATCGTGACTCTCCATTTCAATAAATGGTGAAACGTACATATTTTTTTGAAATTTTTTATTTTTAAAATTATTGATATCCAGATAATGTATTTGATCACCTTGAGTATTTTTAACCTCATACATTACTGCCATTAATTTTTGCTCATCATTTAAGTACAAATAAAAACTAATTGGATTAAACGCATAACCTATAACTCTAGGTATGCTAAGAAACATTACAGTATTAAACTTAATGGAGTGATTTATCGCCATATCCTTAGAAAATTCAAGAATAGATTTATCTTTTTTTCTGTAACCATGATTTTTATTAGATATTGAAAAAATATTAAATTTATTCATAGAAAAAATTTTATTATGAATAGGAAGTTCTTTTAAGTTTAAGAGAAGGTATGGGGCATTATATGAAAAATAATTTTTGGTGTCTTTATTTCTTGCGTGGACAATTTTTCCAATGCCACAAGAATTAAATTTTGTTATTTCCATAATACTCTTGATGTATCAGGATTCATAAAATTTTGATTAAGTTTAATATGTATTTTTTGGCATACTTTAATAGCCGACTGAATTCCATCTTCATGAAATCCGTAACCCAAATAACTACCAACATAATAGCAATTATTTATTCCCTGAATATTCCCTATATTTTTTTGGGCTGTGTTGCTATGTCTAGTCATTACAGGATGATCATAATACGTCTGATAAGAGATATTATCTTTAAAGTTTTGATTTAATGAAACAAAAATATTTTGGTTAGTTTTAAGCTCTTGGAGTTTATTCATCCAGTATGTTAGAGAAAATTTTTTATTTATATTTGTGTAGAAATTCCAACTAGACCAAGTTTCTTTATGTTTAGGCATTGTAGAACTGTTTTGATGAAGCTGTATATGGTTTTTTTGGAATTTAAACTTAGAGAGTATTTCTATTTCCTGAACAGACCATGAGGATATTAATTTAAGAAATTGATTAGGGGGTGCTGCAAAGACTATTTTATCGAAATGATCAGTAGAGCCGTTACTAAAGATATCAACGCCCTTCTCAAGAATGATTATTTTTTCAATTTTAGACGATAGATTAATATTCATTTTTGTATTAGCTATTATTTTTTTAATATAATTCCTTGATCCTCCTTTAACAGTTTTCCATTGAGGTCTATCTAAAAAATTAAATAATTTATGATTTTGAAAAAAAGATACGATGCTTGATAAAGGCTGTTTCATTGACAGTTCCTCAGGAGTTGACCAGATACTTGATATGAGAGGCAATAAATGAAAATCCATAAAAGCCTTAGAGTAATTATTCTGTATGCAGTAATCTTCTAAAGTAATATTTGGAATAAGTGATTTTTTTTGAAATTTTTTATAAAATCTAATTATATCTTTGATCATTATATAAAAAGAAGGTTTTATTAAATTTGATTTATCGCTTATTAGTGAAGATAAAGTACCTCCCCCATACTCAAATGATTGACTAGGGTTATAAAAACTAAATGACATATTGCTATTAATAGTTTCAACCTCCAATTCATCAAATAATTTAATTAAATTAGGATAAGTATGGCTATTGAAAACTATGAAACCTGTATCTACAGGGATATAAGCGTCATCGACTTTAACTGTTCTAGTATTAGCATGACCTCCAATGTAGTCATTTTTTTCAAATAATGTGATGTCATACTGGTGCTGTGCAAAATAAGCTGTACTTAAACCAGCTATTCCAGATCCTATAATTGCAATTTTTTCTTTCATCTATTTGTTAATTTTAGAATTAATTTTTTTAAAAGCATCTAATGCTTCATTTCTAGATATACTCAATTCAATAATTGGTAATTGATATTTTTTTTCATGAATAAGCTTATCTAAAGATTCAGGATTAAGCCAAGGTTGGAAAATATTTTTAACTTTACTGAAAATATTTAATTGAGGTAAAAATTTAAGAATAAATATAGCTTCCGGATCAAATTTTTCACTTTGAAGTATAGGGTTAAATATCCTGAAATATGGAGCTGCATCTGCACCACAACCAGTTACCCACTGCCATCCAGCAGGATTGCTAGCTTCATCATAGTCTAGTAAGCAATCTTGAAAATATTTTTCACCTTCATGCCAATGAATTAGCAAATTTTTAACTAGAAAGCTTCCAACTATCATTCTTAAACGGTTATGCATCCAACCCTCTTCATAAAGTTGTAACATTGCTGCATCAATAATAGGAAAACCTGTTTGTCCCTTTTTCCATGCTTGAAATTGTTTTTGGTTTTTAGCCCAAGGAAATTTTTTAAATTTTTTATTAATAGGTTGGTCTTTTAAATCTTCAGCATAGAATAATAGAGTGTAAGCAAATTCTCTCCAGCCAATTTCAGATAAATAATGCGATATTGAATCGTTATTAGTTTTCATTTTTTTTATCTTTTCGACAATAACTCTTGGGGAAATTTCGCCAAACTTAAGGTGAGGAGATATCCTAGAAGTTTGATCAATATCCGGTCTATCTCTATTAACCTTATACTGATTAATATTTTCTATTAAGTATTGATCAATTTTCTCTAAAGCACTTTTTTCTCCAGGGATCCAGTATTGTTCAAATTTCTCATACCATTTCTTAGACGGGAGGAAATTAAATTCTTTGAACTTTTCCTTATGAGTCATAGGGGTAATTTTTTTAATTTGCGGATAGGTATATTGTTTTTCAAGAAAAAAAGGATAAGAGTTTTTCCAATAAGGTGTAAATACCTTAAAATATTCTCCTGAGTTATTTTTTATTTCCCAGGGCTCATTTAAAAGATGAGAATTAAAACTAGTAACAATAATTTCTTTTTGTTCTAATTTTTTTTTTATAGATGAATCTCTAAGAATTGTTTGCTTGGAATAAAGTCTATTCCATACTACTTCTTTGATTTGATATTTTTCAATAAATTGATCTAGAATTTTAGAGGCGTCACCTTCTAAAATAATCAAATCTAAATTAAATTTTTTTTTATAATCGATTTTTAATTTTTCTAAGGTTTTTTGTAGCCACCAAAGTGAAGCTTTTCCTAATGAATATTTTTCAATAACATCAAGAATGTAAATCGCTATTACAGGAAGATTATTATCTTGTAAATGAGCTAAACAAGGATTATCGACTATCCTCAAGTCTCTTCTTAACCAATATAAAGTATTATGTGCGATAAGACTAGTATAGTTATATTATTTACTATGAGGAGGCATTTTTTTTTCAACAAACCAAACATGCTTTTTAAGAACAGGGTCATATTTTTTTTGTCTTAATTTATCAGCTACTTTCAAGCCTTTAGTAGGTTTTTTTACAATGTATTTTGTACCTGTTTCAGGTTTTTCCTCAGGTAATAATTGCTTTAATTGATATGTAGACTTTTTTGCCATGGGCGTAAAATAAACTAATTTATTATGAGGTCAAGTTTGATTTAAAGAAATTACTGACTTAAAACCCTCTTCCAGTGCTCTCTTTTATCAGTTAAAGACCTAGTTTTTTTAGCGCTCAGCTTGTCATAGCATCTATGGCAGCTAAAACCTTCTTTATAATGAGGGGACTTAGTATCCTCAGAGTTTAATGGCATATTACAACCATGGCAGAGGATGCTACTTCCAGGTTGTAAATTTTTATCTACAGCGACTCTGTAATCAAAAACAAAACATTCTCCATTCCAGTTTTTAGCAGAAGCTACTTCTAAATATTTTAAAATACCTCCTTTTAATTGATAAGTGTCAATTCCATGCTTTTGCATTAAAGGTCCTGCTTTTTCACATCGAATGCCTCCAGTACAATAAATTGCAACTTTTTTATTTTTTAATAATTCTTTATTTTCTTCTATGTACTTTTTAAATTCTCTAAAAGTTGTGGTATTAGGATCAAGAGCATTTTGAAAATGACCTAACCTGTATTCATAATTGTTTCTTGTGTCAATCATACAAACATCTTCTTGTTCGATAAATTCATCCCATTTTTCTGGCTCAATAAATTGACCTTTGTTAATTTCATCAATTGTTAAATTAAAATCAGAAGTAACAATTTCTTTTTTAATCTTAATAACAAAACGGTTAAATATTCTTTTTCCATCAAAATTTGAAACTTTTATATTTTTTTCATTTACTCCTAACTCAATCAAAAAATCTTTAATCAAAGTTTCACTCTCTTTTGGGATTGCGATCGTTCCGTTAATACCTTCAGAACTTAAAAGAATAGTTCCTTTAATCGAAATATTTAAAACAAAATTTTTTATCTTGCTCTCTACTGCGAGAGTGTCCATTAATTCAAAAAAACTGTAAAAAGCTAAAACCTTCATTTAATTGTGTTTTATACTAAAAAAAAATTCTTATCAAATATTGTTCTGAAATTTACGAGAGATTTTTTTGAGCTTCTTTTTGCTCTAAAACCATTGAAATTCTTGGCATAAATTTAAACCAAGCATCTTTTAATGCCTCTACAAAATTTTGAGTTACCTCTTTTGAATGACAAGGAGTAGGCGTAATTCTTAATCTTTCCGTTCCTTTTGGTACTGTTGGAAAATTAATAGGCTGGACGTAAACATTATGTACATCTAAAAGATAATCACTGATTTCCTTACAAAGCTTACTATCCCCGACAATGACAGGAACTATATGAGATCCAGAATCTAAAAATGGAATACCTGCTTTAGAAAGTTCATTTTTTACAAAGTTAACGTTTTTAAAAAAATCAACTCTTAGCTCTGGTTTCCTCTGAACTTGTCTCATACTTTCTAAACTTCCGGCAGCTACTGCCGGACACATAGAAGTAGTGAAAATAAAACCCTTAGAAAAACTTCTTACGTAATCAATTATAATCTCAGTCGAAGCAATATAACCTCCGGCTAAGCCAAAAGCTTTTGCTAAAGTTCCATTTATTACATCAATATGCTGTGCTATCCCTTTAGACTCGGCAACACCTCCTCCATTAGGACCATAAAGACCTACAGCATGAACTTCATCTAGGTATATAAGAGCTCCATTGTCTTGAGCTATCTCAACAATATCCTCAAGTGGAGCAAAATCAGATTCCATCGAGTAAACAGATTCTAAAACAATCACCTTAGGTCTTTCAAAAGGTACTCCCTTAAGCACACTTTTTAAATGACTCATATCATTATGTTTAAAGATAGCTTTCTCTTTTTTGCTCGATCTAATTCCTTCGATTAGTGAAGCATGATTCAATTCATCACTAAGAACTAAGCAGTTATCAAATGCTGAAATAATTGACTTTAAAGCAGACTCATTGGCACTATAACCGGAATTAAAAGCTAGACCTCTTTCTTTTTGATGAAGTTTTGCAATCTCTTCTTCTAAGAGAATATGATTCTGGGTTGTTCCAGATATATTTCTAGTTCCACCGCTTCCAGCTCCAAGTTTTTCTGCGGCCTTAACCATTGCTTGAATAACATCAGGATTTTGACTCATTCCTAAATAATCATTCGAACACCAAACATCAATTTCATGCATTTCACCATTATGATGCCTTGTCGCTTTAGGGAAATTCCCTGCCTTACGCTCTATACTATTAAAAGTTCTATAATGACCTTCTTCTTTAATTTTATCGATTTCGGTCTGAAATTTATTTAAGTAGCTGGATTTCCAGTTATGATCTTTCACCATTACAATTTAATACTCAATTTTATAATTTAAATAGCATTTTAGACGCATTCCTAATTTTTTTTGTTCACTAAAGGAATTACTTTTTTACCAATTAATTCAATAGATCTGAGTAGATTTTCATGAGTAATATCGGCAATATCCATTTGGAATTGAAATCTTGTAATTCCACCTAAAGCCTCACTATGACGAAGAATTTTTTCAGCAACTTCTTCGGGACCGCCTAAGACAATAGCTCCTTTTGGACCAATTTGATCCTGAAATCCGTGCATAGTAACAGGAGACCAGCCTCTTTCTCTTCCTATTTTATTAAACATTTTGGCATATCCTTCATAATAAAGGTCAATCGCTTCCTCTTTGGTATTGGCAACATAGCCAAGTGAATGAATTCCTACAGAACATTTTTCCTTAGGGTGACCTGCAAGTTCCCAAGCTTCCCTGTAAAGATCGACAAGAGGACGGAAGCGATGGGTCTGACCTCCTATAATAGCTAGCATTAAAGGCAAGCCTAATGTACCAGCTCTTGCAAAAGATTCAGGTGTTCCTCCTACACCCAAAGCTATTGGCAAAGGATTTTGTATTGGCCTTGGATAAATTGTTTGATTGACAAGAGGTGCTCGGAATTGACCTTTCCAATTAACCACTTCGTTATCTCTGATTTGAAGGAGCAGTTTTAGATTTTCAATAAATAAAGCATCGTAATCTTCGAAGTTAAAACCAAATAATGGAAAAGCTTCAGAGAAAGAACCTCTTCCCGCAACCATCTCTGCCCTACCTTCAGAAATTAAATCCAGTGTTGCTAAATTTTGATAAACTCTAACAGGGTCAGCAGCGCTTAAAACAGTCACGGCACTTGTTAATCTAATATTTTTTGTACGAGCGGCTGCAGCAGATAAAATCATAAATGGAGCTGAATCTAAAAATTCTTTTCTGTGATGTTCTCCAATCCCAAAAACATGAAGACCAACCTGATCAGCAAAAACTATTCTATCAATAACGTTATTAATGGCTTTAGCAGGATCTTCATTTTCCTTTTTATCAGCAAAACTATCTATTCCAATTTCCATTAATTTTGTATAACTTTTTTATTAAGATTTTCCAACTTATCATTTAAAAAATCCGCCGAACTTAAATAATTAGCAATTAAATCTTTTATAATAATTATTTCTTCGTCAATTAATAAATTACCTCGATTATCGAAAATATCATTCGAAGCTTTAGCTAGACTATAACTTAAAATATCTTTATTTACGCCAAGATTTCCAAGCAAGACCTGGAGTCTTTCTAGTGATCTTTTAGCGCCATTTTTTCCAATAGAAACACCTACTACAATGGTTTTTAAATCTAAGAAATTTTTTTTTGGTATTCCATTGATACTTTTTCTTGATAGCCAATCAAACATGTTTTTAAGAACGGCAGAAATTTCTCCATTATATTCAGGACTTGATACGATTAAACCAGAAGATGACTGAAGAATGTTTTTTAACTTCAGGACATTGTATGGGATAGCTTGTAATTCAATATCCTCATTATAAAAAGGGATAGGAAAATCATTTAAATCAACGAAGGTAGTTGTAAAGCCTTGAACAATAATTTCTTTTTCAATATTTCTTAAAACCTTAGTATTAAAGGAATCCTTTCTTAAACTACCAGATATTAGAGAAATATTTTTAATATTAAAATTCATGACCTCTTTTTAAAACTCATTCTTTTCCAAATACCATATTTATCTCCATCAATATAACGATGATAAAGTCCTCCGGCTAAATGAATAAGAAAAGTAAATAGTAAAATTAAAGTAGAAGTATAATGGAATCCTTTAAGCTCCTCGTAGAAAGCAAGATTTTCACCTATAAGTCTTGGTAAGGTGAATAAACCTAATATTGCAACATCATATCCTCCAGTCCAAGTCAAAAGCATTCCTTGAATTGGAAGCCAAATAATTAATAAATATAGTAATACGTGAATTACTCCTGACGCAATACGATGTATCATAGGTACTTCTTTATTTGATGGTTTGGGATTAGAAAATCTCCATCCCAACCTTAAGATAACAAGAAGCAAAATGGCGGTTCCAAAAATTTTATGATTATTAATAAGCATCCCTTTAAATGGAGAAAATTCCATAAAATGTAGATTTATACCAAATGACATTTGCATAATTACAAATACAGCTACCCCCCAGTGAAAAATTTTTGCTATAAGACCCCAAGAATTATGATCGGATTTATACATAATTATTTCCTTTCAATTTATTTATATTTTTGTATGTGTCCCGTCACAAAATGGTTTAGAAGAAGATTCTTTACATCCGCAAAAATATGCCAATTTAGTTTCTTCAGCTGTGTATGCAATAGGTGAGAAAGAAGAACCTGAATGCGAGTCATCACAAAAAGGTTGATTTTTACTATTGCCACACGAACACCAGTAATATGTTTTACCCTCTTCAACATTAACGACGTATGGTTTTTTTTGATTAATCTTAACTTCATTATTTTTGATTTTCATTCGCAGAAATTACATTAAAAAAATTAATTAACAAGTAGACATTTAAAACATAGTAGTATATATATTCATACTATGAGTAAAGCGCATGTCACTTGTCCAGTTGAACGAGCAATTGAAATAATTGGAGGTAAATGGAAAATTCCAATTATTTATCACTTAAGTCAAAAACCTTGTAGATTTGGAGTTTTGAGAAATAAATTAACTAAAGTTACTACTCAAATGCTTTCTAAACAGTTAAAAGAAATGGAAAAAGACGGTTTAGTGAATAGAAAAGTTTTAAATGTCATGCCACCAAGTGTGGAGTACTCTTTAACAGATTTTGGTTCTTCAGCTCTACCCGTACTAAGAACTCTCTATCAATGGAGTATTAATCAAAATAAGATAATTATTAAATTATCCAATCGTAAATCACAAAAGATTGAACTTAGCGTATCAAATTAATTAAAGTATTTTTTTAATTAATTTGCCATAATAAGTTAAACATAATTATTAATCTATAATAAATGAAAAGTATTAAAATATTATCTAGGTCTAGCTATTTAGCTAAAATACAAACTCTAATGGCTATTGAAGCCATTCAAAAAGAAAATAAAAATTTAAAATTTGAAATTATTTACTCTGAATCTATTGGGGATAAAGATATGTCAGCTCATGCTTGGAAAAAACATGGATTTGGAATATTTACTAACTCACTATCAAATGAGTTAATTACAAAAAATGCTGATATTGTTGTTCACTCCTTTAAAGATCTTCCCGTTAAAAACAAATTAAAAACATCTTTTATTGCACTAGAAAGAGATGACCCTAGGGACGTTGTTCTTATAAAAAAAAATTCATTAAAAAAGAAATCTCTGAATTTAGGCACTTCTTCTCCTAGACGAGCCTACTATTTAAAGTTATTGAAAAATTTTATTCCTTATCAATCTTTAAAGGCTAAAAAAATAAGAGGCAATATTCAAACACGTCTATCTAAAATTATTACTAATAAATCTGAAGACGGTCTCTTCATGTCCAAAGCAGCTATTGATAGAGTATTTAAGTATGGTCAAAAAATAAATAGTAAGGAATTCATAGAATTTAAAAAAAGCTTTGCTGAATTTACATCCATTATTCTGCCACTCTCGCAATTTCCCAGCGCTGCAGCTCAAGGTTGTGTAGCGATTGAGTTTAGAACTAATGATAAAAATTTAAAAAAAATTCTTGAAAAGGTAAATCATTTGGAAAGTTATGAAAACTGCCTTAGAGAAAGAAAATTTCTTGCACGCTGGGGTGGAGGTTGCTCATTAGATATTGGAGTTTCAATTGATAACGCTCTTAATAAAAAGATTTTATTTTCTAGAGGAAGAGATAGTACTTCTAATAAATATTTCCATAATAAGAAATATATATTTAAGGAAAAGATGATTAGAGTTAAAAAAATATTTCCCAATAATTTAAAAAAATATCATATGTTTGAAAGGACAGAGATAACTCCTGTCGTCAACCTTGCAAAAAAAATTATTATTGTCTCTAGGGCTAATTCTATTTCAAAGAAAATGTTCAAAGATGCCTCTTATATTATTGCTTCAGGTAGTAGTTCTTGGCAAAGATTGAATAAAATAGGTGTATTAGTCAATGCGAGTTTAGATAATTTTGGTGAAAGCTATAGATTCCCTAATAATCACTTCACACAATCTTCACAAAAGCCTTATAAACTGACCTATAAAGAAAATAAACTTGAATCTCAATTTAAGAAGATTCCTCACTACTCTCTATCTCCATCAGTTAATAGGATTACCATTGATGAGTTATTTATAGCTGAAAGTTTTTATTGGATGAGTTTTTCTGCATTTAATTTAGCAGTAAAATTAAGACCTGAAATACTAAATAAAAGAAACTCTTGCGGGCCTGGCAATACCTATAATCAAATCTCAAAAGTTATTCCTAAAAAACGATTAAACGTGTATCTTAGTTATGAAGACTTTAGAGAAAATGAATTAAAAAAATGAAACCTTTTTTTCCTATTAGTAAAATCAGTAAAATAACCTCAAATATGCTCATTCAACCTTTTTTTATTGATCAAAAAATAAAAGATAAAAAACCCATTAAAGGGTTAGGTAAAAATTATAGCTGGTCATCAAAAAAAATAAATCAAGCTTTAGAAAAAGATTTAAAAAAAGGGGTAAAAAACTTTCTTCTTTTTATTGTTCCCAATCAGAAACAGGTACTTCCTGAAGACTTCAGTTTTCATTACGACGTTATCAGAAATATTAAAAAACAATTTGGTAAAGATATAGTATTATTGATTGATACATGCTTATGTTCCATTACTCCTGATGGACACTGTGGTGTTTCTCAACATAAAAAAATTGATCTTCAGAAAACACACTACTCTCTTGGGGTTGCAGCAAACACATATCTAGAAGCAGGTGCAGATATTATTGCTCCAAGCGATATGATGAAAAATACTACAAAATATTTAAAGAAAACCTTTCAGGTCAATGGTTTCAATAGTGCTTCTATCATGAGCTATTCAACTAAATTTAAAAGTAATCTTTACGGCCCTTTTCGAGAAGCAGCTAAATCTTCTCCCCTTGGATTTGACAGGTCTTCCTATCAACTTCCAGTTAATGATAGAGACAAGGCTATCAAAAGTTCTATTGATAATGCTGCGCAGGGTGCTGACTATTTAATGGTTAAACCAGGAATGACCTCTATAGATCTGATTAATGAAATTAAATCTAACACCTTATTGCCAACTGGCGTTTATCAAGTTAGTGGAGAATATGCCAGTCTCAATTATCTTCATAAAGAGAAGCTTGGGGATTACACAAAATTACTTCATGAGAGTTTATTAGTTTTTAAAAGGGCAAAAGCTGATTTTATTATTACCTATGGAGCAAGAGATATTGTCAGTTATTTATAATCAATCTTTTCATAACGCCTTAAATAGAAAAGAACAAATTGTTCCTCCTATCTGGCTAATGCGACAGGCTGGGAGATACCATGCTCATTATCAAAAACTCAAAGAGCAATATTCTTTTGAGGAGTTGTGCCTTCAACCAGAACTATCTTGTGAGGTAACATTAGGACCCATACAGGATTTTGATTTTGATGCTGCTATTTTATTTAGCGATATTTTATTTCCTTTAGATTTTTTAGGTATGGGCTTAACTTTTAATCCAGGCCCTCAATTTCAAAATCATTTAGAAATCAAGCATTTAGAAAATATAGAAATTGAACGCTTTAATCATTTTATTAAGTTTCAATCTGAATCTTTAAATTTAATTCGTTCTGCTTTACCTAAAAATAAATCTCTTATTGGTTTTGTGGGAGGTCCTATCACTCTCTATCACTTTGCTACACGGCATCATGAAGAAAATAATTCTCTCTTAAATCCTTTCTTGATTGCAATGGAAGAAATTCTAACAAAAAATATCGATATACAACTTGAAACAGATTTGGACTTGTTGATGATCTTCGACACTGAAGCTAACAGCCTTCATGACAAAGATTTTAAAAATAAAGTTATTCCTTTTATTAAAAAACAAGCACAAAGACACCCTAATAAAATTGGTTATTTTACTAAAAATATTTCTTTAAATAAGTATCAATGTTTAAAAGAAATTATTGGATTAAGATTAACTGTTTTAGGGTCCGGCTATAATATTTTGACAGAATTAAAGAATACTCAACTCTCTCTTCAAGGCAATTTCTCCAATGACCTATTAGCCTTAGAAGACAAAGATACTTTTAAAAATGCGTTAGTAGAATTTATCTACTATATCAATGATTCTGATCCAAAACATAGGTCTGGGTGGATCGCAAGCCTTGATCACGGAGTTCAAAAAACTACACCAGAGAACAATGTGCGCATGTTCATTGATCAAATAAGAACTAAACTAGTATAAAATACGTAATTTATTAAATGTCATCATTCAAAGGAAATAAAGATTATGTTCATGGTTCAAAGCCAAAAATAGGAGTTCTATTAACTAATTTAGGGACTCCGGATGAACCAACCGCAAAATCTCTAAGAGTTTATCTCAAAGAATTTTTATCTGATACTCGAGTTATAGAAACACCCAAATGGATTTGGTGGTTAATTTTAAATGTAATTATTTTAAATATTAGACCTTCTAAATCAGCCAAACTTTATAAATCTATTTGGGCAGATGGTGGATCTCCCTTAATGGTCAATGCTAAAAATCAATTAGAATTAACTAAAGCAAAATTTAAAGACACTCATCCTAATATTATTTTTGATCTTGGAATGAGGTATGGTAACCCTAGTATTCATAGTGCTTTAAACAATTTAAGGAAACATAACTGTGATAAAATTATTATTTTACCTTTATATCCCCAGTATTGTGCAGCTACAACTGGTTCAACTTTTGATGCGGTTGCAAAAGAATTTTTAAAATGGCGATGGGTCCCAGCTTTAAGGTTTATATCAAATTATCATACTCATCCGCAATACATCGAGGCTTTATGCAATAGTATTAAAGAATATTGGGAAACAAATTCTAAACCAAAAAAATTAATTTTTAGTTATCATGGAGTTCCAAAAAAATATTTAGATAAAGGTGATCCTTATCACTGTTTTTGTCACAGAACGACTAGACTCGTGAAAGAAAAAATGGGCTTAGATGAAGAGTTATGTTTAACTACATTTCAGTCAAGATTTGGTCCTGCAGAGTGGCTACAACCCTATACCGACAAAACCATAGAAAAATTTGCCCAAGAAGGTATTGATGATATTCAAGTGATAAGCCCAGCTTTTTCTTCAGATTGTCTTGAAACAATTGAAGAGTTAAATGGCGAGAATAGAGAAATATTTATGGAAAATGGTGGGAAGAATTTTGGTTATATTCCTTGCCTAAATGATCGTGAAGATCATATTCAAATGATTGAATCCTTAATTAAATTAGAACTTCAGGGTTGGTAGTTTTGATTACAGATATAGAAAAAAATAAGAAAATTAGCTCAACTTGGTTCAAGGAGTTAAGAAATCAAATGGTTGGTTCTATTGAAAAAATTGATGGATCTAAATTTGAAGAAAAGATATGGGAGCGTAAAGGTGGTGGTGGTGGACTTATGTCCACGCTAAAAGGAAATATCTTTGAAAAAGTAGGAGTAAATATTTCCACAGTCCATGGCGAATTTACTGAAGAATTTAGAAAGAATATGCCTGGCACAGATGACAATCCCTCTTTTTGGGCTAGCGGTATTTCAGTCGTAGCTCACATGAAAAACCCTAAAATAGCCGCAGCTCATTTTAATACTAGATACATAGTCACTGCTTCTAAAAGTTGGTTTGGTGGAGGGTGCGATTTAACGCCAGCAATTCCAGAGGATGAAGAAACTAATGCATTTCATTCAGGGCTAGAAAGAACATGTAATCAGCATGACCATCAATATTATCCAAAGTTTAAAAAAGAGTGCGATGAATATTTTTTTCTAAAACATCGAGATGAAAAAAGGGGAATAGGTGGAATATTTTTTGATTATTTAAATACAAGTAATTTTGAAAAAGATTTAAATTTCATTAAAGACGTAGGTCAATTTTTTGCAAACTTTGTTAATTCCAATACACTTCGTAAAAAAGATATTGACTATAATGAAGAAGATATAGAAAAACTTTCCCACAAAAGATCAAGATATGTAGAATTTAATCTCCTCTACGATAGAGGAACCTTATTTGGTTTAAAGACAGGTGGTAATATTGATGCTATATTGATGTCCATGCCCCCTGAAGCGAAATGGAAATAGAATATGTATGAATGGTTAAAAATATTTCATCTCATTTTTTTAATTTGTTGGTTTGCGGGATTATTTTATCTGCCCAGATTATTTATTTATCACGTTGAGAATATTCAAAATAAAGAATCTGTAGAAATTTTCAAAAAAATGGAATTAAGACTATTAAAATTAATCATGAATCCTGCGATGATCGCAACATGGATCTTTGGTATAGGGCTCATTCATCATGTGGATCTAGATACTTGGTTATATGTAAAGATTTGTCTGGTCATTATCTTGTCCGGCTATCATATGTACTTGGGGAAAATCAGAAAAAATCTTTTTAATAACCTCAATTGCTATTCCTCAAAATATCTTCGATATACCAATGAAATTCCAACTTTATTGCTAGTGTTTATAGTAATTTTAGTTGTAATAAAGCCCTTCTAACTATACTAACAAACTCAAATGAATCTCTCTAAAGGTGATAGTAAGTCACAAATTATAAAAATTGCATTACCAGCAAGTATTGGAATGATATTTCACACGTTCTATAATATCACGGATACTTTTTACGCTGGTCTTATTAGTTCTGAAGCTATTGGCTCTATGGCCATCACCTTTCCTGTTTTTTTTATTTTATTAGCTTTAGCTATTGGGTTTTCTCAGGGCACAACTGCATTAATATCAAATTATATTGGATCTGGAGATCAAAGAAGAGCATGTGAAATCTATGTTCAGGCAATTTTATATACAATAATATTTTCTATTATCATGGGAGGAGTAATTTTTTATTCGTGTAAGTCAATTTTTATTTTTTTTGGGGCTGAGGGTAGTTTTTTAAATAATTCTATTGCTTATATGACTGTGATTGCTATTGGAGCTCCTTTTATGCTTCTTAGTCTAGTAGTTAATTCCATTTTAAATGCGATAGGAGATTCAAAAAAAAATAGAAATATAATGATGTTTGGTTTTTTTTTAAATATTGTTCTCAACCCTCTGCTTTGCTTTGGATTTTTATTTATACCCCCTCTTGGCATTATGGGAATTGCATTTTCAACAGTAACCGTTCAGCTCATTGCCACTAGTTATCTTTTTATTCACGCAGTTAAAACTGATATAATGAAAAATTACTCTTCTCATATGCTTATACTGAAATTTGATTATTTTAAAAAATTTATTAGTCAGTCTCTTCCTAGTAGTATTTCCTATCTAATGATTGCATTTGGATTTTTTGTGATAACAAAATTTGTAGCAGGCTATGGACCTTCTGCAGCAGCAGCGTTTGGTGTTGCCCTTAGAATAGAGGAATTAATAATTCTACCTACGATTGGCCTAAATGTTGCATTAGTTTCAATTATTGGGCAAAGCTATGGAGCTAAAGAATATAAACGAATTCGAGAAGTTTATATAACTTCACTTAAAATTGGATTTATTATGATGTTTTTTGGATCTATTATTTTAATTTTTTTAGGCGAATTTCTATCTTCTCTCTTCACTAAAGACTTAGAAGTTATTGAGTATTCAAAGAATTATTTGTATTTTGCTGCAATCTGGAGTTTTTTATTTCCAGTTGTACATATGAGCGGATCAGTCTTTCTGGGAATTAAAAAACCTTTATACACTACTTTTTATGCCTTTATTAGACTTGGAGTTTTACCAGGAATTGTAATTTATCTTATTACTAAGTATTTAGAGTTTGAAGTAAATGGAATTTGGATTGGGTTATTAATAATTAATTTTACTGTATCAGTTATTATTTTTATTCATTTGAAAAGAATATTGTCAAGAATAGAAAATCAAATCAAAACCTAAGCAGGTTTTTTTACAAAAGTTTTTTTCGTTTTTGAAAAAGTTTTCTTTGTTTTACTTTTAAAAGTAAACTGTTTACTACCTTGTCCTCCAGATGCCTTAGGTGAACCGAACTTAGCCCCCCCTCTAGATCCTTTTCTAGGCTTGCCTTTATAAGATTTAGAAGAGCCAGGTCTTGATGATCCTCCAAATTGAGATTTATAGCTTGGATTAATAAGTTTTTGGATAGCATCCCATTTTCCTCTATCTGCATTTGTAAGGAAAGTTAAAGCAAAACCTTTCGCTCCCGCTCGAGCAGTTCTGCCAATACGATGAACATAATCTTCTGGACTTTGAGTTATATCATAGTTGATAACATGTTCTATGTGAGGGATATCTAAACCTCTAGCTGCAACGTCTGTAGCCACTAAAATTCTAAATTTTAATTTTCGATAATTGAGAATAACTCTATCTCTTTTACTTTGCCTTAGGTCTCCGTGAATGGCATCTACACTGTAGTCTTCTCCTCTAAGTTTTTTAGCAAGTCTCTCAGCACCTCTTTTAGTTTTCACAAAAACAATAATAGATCCCGTTCTTTTCTCTAATTCTAAAACCAACTGATCGTATTTACTTGCTTCAGTGACTTGGAGAGTTTCTTGTTTAACATTTTCAATTGGCTTATTCTCTCCACCTACAGCAATTCTTGCTGGTTGTTGAAGGTATTTTTCAGCCAAAGACATTATATTTTTTGGAATAGTGGCTGAAAATAATAATGTTTGATGTTTAGGTAATTTTGAAAGAATCTTATTAATATCTTCGCTAAACCCCATATCTAACATTCTGTCCGTTTCATCTAAAACTAAGAATGTTGTTGTTTCAAGTTTAAGAGTTTTTCTCTGTAGATGATCCATTGTTCTACCAGGAGTACCTACTACAATCCTTGCATTTCTTTTTAATTGTTGGAGCTGCTTAGGCATTGGGTCTCCTCCAATTAATAATGCTGTTGGAATAGGGTTTGTTCTATCTAAAAGATCTCTAATTGATTGGAGAACTTGTGCTGCTAATTCTCTAGTTGGTGTGAGTATTAAGGCATTGTTTTTAGGATTTTTAATAAGATGAGTAATTAAAGGTATAGCAAAAGCTATAGTCTTGCCTGTACCAGTTTGAGCTGTGCCTAAAATATCTTGACCTTTTAATGCTAAAGGAATTGTCTGAGATTGAATTGGGGTTGGTAGATCAAATTTTAATCTTTTTAAAGATATATTGATTGATTCATCAAGTTTAAGTGCTGAAAATGTGTCCATGTTTTTATGCTAAAAAGAAACTTACTAATATATAAGGATTCTTAATAAGTTATTTCGCATAGATCTATCATATTCTTATGAAAAAACCTAAGAAGTAATTTTCAATTTTTAATCTAGTTTGAATATAAAATTTATGATTTATTAATGAATATGAGTAATAACTTGAATTTAAGCACTTATCAAACCTCCCATAAAATTCAGAAGAATTCTGGAATGCTAATAATTGATGAAGTTAATGGTTTTTGTACTGTTGGTGCTGGTAATTTAGCGCCATTAAAAAAAAATCATCAAGTAGACAAAATGATTAAAGAAACTAACCATTTAGCAAAAATATTTCATGACAAATCTCTACCTATTTCTATTTTTTTAGATACACATGAAGATAATAGGCCGGAACACCCCTATCCACCTCATTGTATTAAAGGATCTGGTGAGGAAAACATAATTAACGAACTTGAATGGCTCATGGAGAGTAATGCTTTAAAAGTTAATAAAGATTGTATTAATGGGTTTATAGGTGCCATTAATTTGAAGAATAATGAAAATATTTTCATTAAGTGGATTAAAGATTATCAAATTGAAAGCTTAATAGTTACAGGAATTTGTACAGATATTTGTGTATTAGATTTTGTATTGACCAGTATGTCAGCAATAAATCATCAGATAATCAATCCATTAAAAGAAGTGGTTGTCTATAGTGAAGCTTGTGCTACTTATGATATGAACATCGAAGATGTTAAAAGATTAAATTTAGAAAAATCAATGGTTCATCATCAAGAAACTTATCATAATTTAGGCTTAAAAATAATGCAGATGCGAGGAGCTAAAATAGCAAATCAAATTATTTTTTAAACAATTTAGAATCTTGTAGATCGGCTAAATGACTAGCCAACGCTTTAACTGAAAATTGGATTTCTATAATAAAGATTACAATAGCTAAAGAAAATATTAAAACGGCAAAACCAAAAAAAGTTAAAGCCCAGTCCATTAAGCCCATATAGCCTGAAAAGATTGTGAATAAATTTGCTAAAAAACTTGTGGCAGACAGTGTTTGCATGGCTCGTACCATTTGTAGTCTAACCGTTAACACTTTTAATTGGTCCATGTAAGTTTTAACTAAGGGAAACTCTGAACTTTCAATAATAATAGAGTCGTAAATTTTTCTAATAAGTGCTGCTAATGTACTGTAACGATTTCCAAAAGAAATCATCATTAGAGGTATAGCTGGGAATAGTAAGGCAGGATACCAAAAATTAACGTTATTCATTTAATTAAATGACAAATCCATAAAAAAGATAAGGAGTAATTGCTTACTACTTACTTATTATTTTTAGTGATTAAATTTAACCAAAAATTAATGTATCTGTCTGTTTGAGAGAAATTTTTCATAAACACAATATAGAGAAAATTTATATTTTTACTTTTGCTAAAATCAGTTAACAGCTATGTGTTTAAAGCAAAGTATTTACTTCATAATAAAAATGAATGATTAGCATATCTAAGCTATATCAATACAACAAAGGTCAAGGAAGTTTTGTGAGGTTAATTGATATCAGAGAATATTAAATATGAGATATTAGCGTAAGGAAAGTATAAAATATTTATTAATTTCATGATGTCAAAGGCGCTAGAACGTTACCTTAGAGTACTCCGAAATCTTTAATGTTATTCCTCCGTTTCTAGCGCTAAGCATTCGCTAAAAAATCAAAGGATAAATTTCTGTAAAAGAAACAAAAAAAATAATTAAAAACATGAAGAAAATTATAGATAAATTAATAATTTTCCAAGCTAAAGTATTATTTAGATAAGGGCTAACTGACTTAGCGCCATAGCCTAGTATAAAAAAAAATATTAATGATGCTAATGAAGCACCTAATCCAAAAGTAATTTTTGATTGAATTTCCATAGATTTGGAAAAATTCCCCAAGAAAAAAACAGTATCAGAGTAAACATGAGGATTTAAAAATGTAAAACCTAAGGTTTTAAGAATTGATTGATGAATGGAATCCTTGGAGAATTCATTGTTATTATATTTATACTCTCCAAAATATTTAGATATTTTTTGATAAATAAAATGAAGTAAAAAAATAACAAGAGAGATATTAAGAATTAAAATAACTATAGGATTAGAAAGAAAAAGAAAAAAATGAAAAATAAATATTCCTAAACCTATTAGAAGAGCATCAAATAATGAGCATAATAGGCAAATTATAAATATATTATTTTTTTTTAAACCTTGCTCGATAACAAATATGTTTTGAGCTCCGATAGCTAAAATTAAACTTAATCCTGTTATAAAACCAAGTAAAAGTATTTCCATAGCTCATAATATAATCCATTAATAAAAAATATTATCTATAATTATTAAAAAACTCTTTACTCCTCTTGATTGATTAGGTAAACATTTATTAATGAGAATTTATTTAGGAATCATTATTTTTGCTATTATCTTTATTTACGTGGTAACTGATAGTTTCCATAAAGTAACTCTTCCACTATAAATTTACAGCTCACCCATTATATTATTTCTAAATTGACATTCTCTTGTTTCAAAATATTTAAAGGACCCCATATGGATTGGAATATTTTTTTTTATTATAAATGTTTCATGCGAAAAATCTCTAAAATCAGAATGTAAATATTTTAATTCTAAAGAATTTTTAAATACAGCTTCTGTAACTTCGCAAATTTCCTGTTTTTCCTCTTGTGCTGAAGTAACTAATGCCCAATTTTTATTAGGGCCTTTAAGAAAAATTAATGAAGCTAAGGAGCTAATATTATAATTTGAGAGTATTTTATTTAAATCAATTATAGCGTAATTGACTTTATTTAATTGAATAAATTCTAAATTTTGTTTTGTTCCATCAGTGATCAGGACATTACAGTTAAGTGAATTAACTCCTCCCATAAATTTACTGACATCATGCTCCCTTGAAAGCATTTTGCAAATTCCTTTAGCTAGAACATATTCGATTTCTAGAGGACTACCGCTAGCTATGTTTAATTCAATATCTTGTGTTAATGAAAAAAGATTAGTGACGCTTAAGCAAAATACCAAGATTAATGATATAAAAAATTTAAATATAAAGTTAATTTTATGATAAAACATTCTTGTGTTATTTCTAACAGTAATTAGAAAAATTATCGAGTATAGATGTCCAGTTTTCTTATAATAACTTTTATTGCCGGATTTGCTTATTTTATTGAAAGTATATTTGGTTTTGGGGGGACTATAATTTTTTTAGGAATTTCTGGTTTTTTTATAGATTTCGATTTACTCTTAAAAGTTGCTATGTTTCTTGGATTAACTTCAGGATTTGCAATATTAATTCAATCATTCAAACATGTATCCTTTAAAGATCTAAAAAGTATCTTATTAATGACTATTCCTGGCGCTCTACTAGGATCTTATCTCATAGACTATCTTCAAATTAATATTCTCTTGAATACTTTTGCGATCATTTTAATTGCATATGGCTTATTAAATTTAATTAATCCGGACTTAAATCCTCATAATTATATTAAAAATGGTTTTATTTATTTAGGGGGTCTCATTCAGGGCCTTTTTACAATTGGTGGTCCTTTTGTGTTAATGGGATACAAGGATAAATTTATAAATAAGCAGCAATTAAGATCAACAATGGCTGCTTATTTTTTTATCATAAATTTAATAAGGATAATCCAATACTCTCTCTCTGGAAATAATATATCGTTTATTATCCATCAATATTATTTAACGAGCATAGTAATTATGCTATGTGTTTGGTCTGGATACTTGATTCACACTAAAATTCCTGAAAAGATATTTAAAAAAGCAATTATTGTTTGCGTTACTATTATTGGTATCTTAATATTATTCAAAACAAACCTATGATAGACTGGAAGCAATATGGACCTATATATACAGTTGCTCCTGGAATTAAAAAATTAGGCACCCTTCCAATAATAGAATTTGATAATGAAGAAAAAAGGTATTTAAACCTTAAAAAAAAATCTTATGAAAATATATACTATGATGAACTCTTTAATAATGAAATAGATAGTAAAATAATTAAAAAAATTAGTAAGATACTATTTCAAGAATATCCAAAAAAAAAAATTACTTTTAAAAATTTTAAAGAGATGGGCAATTCAATACAAGAGGATATAGCTATTTTTCATCGATCAAATAGACTTATAGCCCTTCATGTTTCTTTTCCTTCCATGTGGAAGCCTAAAGAAAAAATCGGCATGACCTTTTCAGCTATCCACCAACATGTGCCTGGTATGAATAAGTTTTTAGAAAATGAAAAAAAATATGTGAATATGATGGTTGATGCCAAACAACCTATTATTAGGTATGTTTGGGGTGAACATTTTGGTTATTTATTATCCCCTATAGAGCCTATCAATGAAGGAATAAAGGTTATTCATACAGAAAGACAAACTTTTATAGGCATGCCTGAAGATGACCTTGCTATCTTTTTAATTAAAAAAAAAGTTATGTTATTTAAGGATACTGATATCGAATTTCAACAATGGTATGGAAATCAAGTAAATTCAATGTCAAAAGATCAAAAAAAGTATAAAATAGGGTCTTAGATGATTATTCTTTTTCTGCGGTTAAATTAGGTGCAGTATCAGGATTTGTTAATCTTTCAAGTTCTTCTAATTCTTCGGCTTCTCTTTTAGCTTCTCTTTTTGACTTTTTTTCAGCTAATTTCTCCAAACGTTTGCGTTCTTTTTCCATCGCTCTTTCGCCAGACTTAGATTTATGATCAAAGTGGAGTCCCATAATAAAAAATATATCATAATTTTATTAAATGGTGAAATGAAACTATGAATGATAAGCATTCATTAATATTAAATGAAACTAAAGAAAAACCCTTTTATTATTTATCTTATTACGCAATTTATATTGTTTATTGGGTTTTTGTTTTTTCCACTATTTTCTGTAGAAAATTTTTTTTTCTTTAGTCAGAATAAAAATATTATTAATATTTTAATAGTACTACTAAAAAACAATGATTTGTTTTTGTTTTTTGTTTTATCTATTGGGACTGTCTTAATTCCCTTTTTT
>JAQBUY010000122.1 GCA_027623775.1 Pseudomonadota bacterium | reverse complement strand
TATTACGAATATGTTATCACAGGTAAGATTAATACAATTTATTCTAAAAATTTATTATAAAAAAAAAGAAAATATTTAAATATCATCTTTAGAAAATTGTTTGTAAATTTTAACGTATTGATTACTCATTGATGTACCCTTAAAAAATTTTTTATATCTTTCAAAAGCTGCTTCACCCATTATTTTTGCTAAATCCTTGTTATTTTTTAATAACAACATTGACTCTCGAAGTGCATTTGAATCAGATCTTGGAACAACTATTCCTGTAACACCATTGACATTCAAATAACTAGTTCCTGTTTTTAGTTCAGTTGATATAAGAGGTTTTTTAAAGATTGCGCCCTCGAGTAGAGTCATTCCAAAAGCTTCAGACCTAAGGTGCGATGGAAGTACAACTGAACAACAAAGACTAAGAAGCGAAGCTTTTTCAGAATCATTCACTCTTCCCATAAATATAATATTTTTTAGCTTTAACTTTTTTGCTAAGCCCTGTAAAGTTTTTAACTCTGGTCCTGAGCCAGCAATAACAAATTTTAACTCTTCATCAACCAGTGCTTTCAATAAGAATTCTAACCCCTTATATTTTCTAAGCGTGCCAACAAACAAAAAGAAATCTTGGCCAACAAGATTTTTTATTCTCATATATTCTTTTTTCGTGGGCTGAGGAATGCTCTGCTTATTAATACCCAAAGGAATTACTTTAACTTTCTCTTTATATTTATGTAAATATTTGCTTGATTTCACATAATTATCTGAAGTTGCAACAATTATATTTGCCTGTTTAAGGAAGTGTTTCATGAGTGGCATGTATAGCAAAAAAAGATTTTTTTGACGAACTATATCCGAATGATAGGTAACAACTTTTTTTGCTCTTGTTTTTGTTAATAAATTTAGAATATCCATAAATGGCCATGGAAAATGATAATTTATAATTTGAGCCCAATTCGCCAATTCTCTAAATAGCTTTAGGGAATTTATTGAAATTCCACATGACGCAAGCTCAACTGTTAGTGGAGCGCGATAAATTTTTATACCATCGACTTCAATAACCCTTGGGATTGGAATTTTGCTTAGAGTAAAAACTCGTGTTTCAATACCTAAATTCTTAGTATTTAATGCTATTTGCCTAATTACTTCCTCTATTCCGCCCCTGGTATCCGGATAGTAAGTTCGTGTCACATGAAGAATACGCATATTTTTAATTATTTTCCTGTTTTTTTAGAGAGTGTATTCTTGAATACTTCTAATGTTTTTTTGGAAGCTTTTGTCCAGCTATATTTTTTTGATTGTTTAAGGCCATTCCTTGAAAGTTTTGACTCTAGATTTTTATTGGTTAGTACTTTTAAAATCGCTTCCTTAATTGAATTAATGCTGTAAGGATCAATTAATAAAGAAGCATTTCCAGTTACTTCGGGCATAGAAGAGGTATTAGAGGTTACTACAGGTACTCCACAATTCATCGCCTCAACCAATGGCAAGCCAAAACCTTCATATAAGGACGGCATTACAAGTAAACTTGCTTTTTGGTAGGCTCTAGCTAAAGCATTATCAGATAAAAATCCAAAAACTTTTACATATTCTTCAATACTCAACGTATTAATATAGTGTTCAATACTATTCATTCCCCAGCCTTTATTGCCAATAATATAAAAAGAGTATTCTTTTTTAATGTAATGGGGTAATAAAGCGTAAGCTTCTAATAGTCGAACTAAATTCTTTCTTGGCTCTAATGTTCCAACAAACAAAATATATTTTTTACTTTTAAGTGTAATTTTTTTTAAATTGTTAAACAAGAATCCAGCCTCATATACAGTTTCAGTTTTCCCGATTGCATAGGGCATTTCAGAAAATAAATCTTTTTTTGTAGAATTTGAAACGGTAATAATTTTATCAGCCATCTTGACTGATCTTGGCATGAAAAAAGAATCAAGGATTTTATTGGAAACAGTCATTGTTTGAGGTGTTTTTTTCCATACCAAATCATGAATAGTAACAATACATTTAACTGATTTAGGCAAAAAAAGCGGTAATCTATGATTTGGTGACCAAAATAAGTCTATTCCATCCTTTTTAATCCAGAATGGTAAAATTAATTGAGACCAAAAAATGTAATGTCCTTTAATAAATTCTGGTAAATCTAAATTACGAAAAATGATATTTTTTTTACTCCATAGACTAGTAGGAATTGGTTTATGTGAATAGAAAACCCAATCATACGATTCATTTAAAGTCATTTTTTGCAATAAACTAGAAGTGTAACGTCCTATTCCAGACAATGGATGAGTCAGTGATTTAACATCAACACCAATTCTCACTGTCTTTGGGGGGCTTATAATATCAAGATCAACTTTATTGCTCCTGTACGAAGGCCATAAAACATACACTAAACAAGAGAACAATAAAAACTCCGCAACAATTGTTGAAAAAGTTGCCCCTAAAGAACCATAAATTGGTATCAAGAAATAATTAAATAAAACATTTACTATTGCAATAGCTGAGACAATTTTTGCATAAGGTATTTCTTTATCTAGAGCAATAGCGCTTTGAGTTAGAATAACATTTGGTAATAAAAAAAACAGGGATATTAATAACCAGAATAATAAATTTGCAGCAACAACATATTGATCCCCAAATGTAAAAATAATAAATTCATAACCCCATAAACTAGCTAAAACAAAAAATGATATTGAAATAAAAAACATTGAGATAGTATGTTGCAAAACTGTACAAAAGAATTTTTTTGGGTCTTTTGATTGATGTCTAAGAGTCCGAAAGGCAATCAATGCTATAGGTGTTAACATTAATATAAGGGCATCTAAGACTTTATATGCAGCTGAATATTGCCCAACATCACCTTCGATTTGTCCAAGAAGTTCCAGCATTACTATATCACTGCGGAAATAAATAATAGTTGACAGATCGATGCTTAAAAAAACTAAACCTGCTTTAATTATTTTTTTTCTAAATTTAAAAGTAGGCAAAACCAAATATTTTTTTCTCATTGGCCAAATTAAACAAATAAGAAGAGAAATGGACCATGCAATAAAAACAAAAAAAATGGTATTGTTTGTTTGGAAAAATAATGCAGTCAAAATACCAATTGCAGATAGAATTCGAACTGATAATTTCCAAACAGCATCTAATTTAAAATCACCATAACCTTTTAACAAACTTGAAACATAGATAGTTATAACTATTAAGCCTGTACAAAAAAAAGCGGCAAGAATGGTCAACCAATGTTTAGGTTGTAAAAAGGCAACTACCAATACTCCAAATAAGGTAACTATAAAAACATGATAAATTGCAAAGGGTAATAAATTTTTATTAGGTCCATCTATTGTGTCGCGATAAAGTAGAGTCTTATAGCCTCCATCCTGGATGACCATGAATATAGTTGCTAAACTTAATACATAGCTATAGTTTCCAAATTCATTTACGCCAAG
>JAQBUY010000011.1 GCA_027623775.1 Pseudomonadota bacterium | reverse complement strand
CCTCCCAACCTTTTAATCATTATGTCGTAATTTTTTGGATTGTGAATTTCAGGAAAATAAATATTTTTATCTTTTAATTTTTGATTTTTATTTTTTTTATAATTTAATAATCTTTTAATAACTTGTTTACTAAATCTAACACAACTATTGTGACTTTTAGAATTTATTAATTCAAACTTGCCATTTTTTTTTAAAACATATTCATCCATCATAATTATATTTAGATTTTGAAGACTAAGTTTTTTTCTGTAAGAAAGTTGACCCAAATAATAATAAGTTTTTGTTAAAGATCTACCACTAGGACAACCTAAATTAAATTTCTTATTTTTTTTTAATTTAGCTAAAATCTCAGTTGCTAATATTTTTGCCAAATCATCACTATTTGAAAATTTTTTTATTAACACTATTTATCAACTCCTGTGACCATACCGGAAATAAATCTCCTTTGGAGAAATACATAAACAATTAAAACAGGAAGAGCTACACAGATAGCTGCGGCGGCAGTAATAGCAGGATCACCATATCTTTTATTTCCCGCAAAATAACTTAAGGCTAATGGTGCAGTTCTCATATCAGCATCCTGTATCATTACTAATGCTAATAAAAATTCATTCCAAGTCCACATAAATAACAAAACTGTTAAAGTTAAAATTGCAGGCTTAATTTGAGGTAATAAAATTTTAATTAAAATAACAATTCTTCCTGCACCTTCAAGCATAGCTGCCTCAGATAAACTAATCGGAATTGTTTTAAAACTAGACCTTAACCAAAAGATACTAAAAGGTATTGATAGTCCAATTTGAGGAAGTATTAGAGACCAATAAGTACCGTCAAGCCCAAAGTCTCTCATTAAATAATACAGTGATATAATTAGTGACTCATAAGGTAATACTAATCCCAATAGTAATATTGCAAATAAAGGAGTGGTTCCAAATATATCTAATTTTTCAAATGCATATGCGGCAGGAACACTGCAAAGAATTGTTATGGAAACAACACCAATCACGACAACAAATGATGAGTATAGTCCAGAGCTAAAATTCCCCCCCGACCAAGCTTTTATGAAATTGTCAAAATATATTCCAGTTGGAATAGTAAATCCAGAAACCCTTGTACCCGGTTCACTTAAAGCAAGAAAAAGAATAGAAAAAAATGGATATAAGACAAGAATGCATCCAAAAATAAAAATTGAATGAGCTATAAGTTTTTCACGATTAGCTTGTTTCATTTTTTCTCTCTTAGAGTTATCAGAATTAGTGAAATAAGTGTAAATATCAATAAAGTTAACATTATTCCAAGAGATGAAGCGGATCCAACTTGATTCATCTGAAATGCTTTCTTATAAATAAACATTGACGGTATCATTGTAGATGTACCAGGACCGCCTCCTGTAGTGATATAAATTAGATCAAAGTTTCTTAGAGCTAAAGTGACTGTAAAAACTAATGCTACTATTATTTCACCTTTTAAAGCCGGTAAAGTAACGTTAAAAAATTCTGCAAAAGGGCCCGCTCCATCTACTTTAGCTGCATCATATAATTCAGTTGGAATTTTTTGAACACCGGCAATAAATAAAATCATTGCAAAACCAAACATTACCCAAGTTCCTATTAAACCAACAAATGGTAAAGCGAAATCAAAAGAACCAAGCCATGCTCTAGACCAATTATCCAATCCTAAAAAATCAAGACCGGTATTTAAAGGTCCTTTTGGTGCGTAGATCCATCTCCATGCAATACCAACAACTATCATAGAGAGTATTTGAGGTAGAAAAAGAATAGCTCTATAAAATGCAATTCCTTTAACTTTAACCCTAACCATTATACCAGCAATAGCTAAACCAATTATGATAGGGAAAAAAGAATAAAAAATAATTAATATAAATGAGTGTTTAATAGAAGATATAATCTTAACATCATTAAGATTATTGTAATAATTTTCTAAACCTACCCATTTTTTTTCTCCAATCCCACTCCATTGAGTAAAAGACGTATAAAAAGTATCAGCCAATGGATATAAAACAAAAATAATATAAAAAAGAAAAGCTGGTAAAATGAAATAATAATTTGAATAATCAATTTTTTTATGGGGCCTATTGTTTATGAATTTATTCATAGACCCCATTAATAAATAACTTTACTTTATACTTTCAGCGGCCATCGCATCCATGAAATTATCAGCTGATGCAGCTCCACCGATAAGTTTCTGTAACTCTTGAGTTACAGTATCGTACATACCCGGTGTAGACCAATCAGTATAAAATGTCTTAGCATTTGCTCCTACTAAAGTATTAGATGCTGAAATTACTTCTGCTTGTAATTTTGAAGTAGGGTTAATAGTTGGAGCTTGAGCAGGAACTCTTCCTATCTCCATCAAATCATCAACAAAATCATTACTCATCAGATGAGCAAGAAATTTTGCAGCAAGATCAGGATTTGAAGATTTTGAACTAATGTGCCAAGGTAGGGCAAAAGACCCGCCTCCTGCTACACCGCCAGAGTTTCTAGGCATTGCAAATGCACCTACGTTATCTCCCATACCTTCATTAAGTTGTGCAGTCATCCATGTTCCAGTTAAATTAAAAACACCATCACCATTGATAAACATTGCGTTAGCATCATCATAACCTATACCTAAAGAGTCTGATCCGAAATATCCGGCTGTAGCCATTTCTTCAAGTTTCTTAGCGGCTTTCATTCTTGAAGAAGTTTTAAACTCAGTACCTTTAGCATTAAAAATCCAACTTCTTACTTGTTCAGGCTCTACAAACGCACCTTCAATAAGACCCCAAACATGTATTATAGGCCAGCCATCAGCAGCACCCAAAATAATAGGAAGCTCTCCGGCGTTATTAGATACAGATAATGCATTTTCAAATTCAGCAAAATTTGATGGAACTGAGAGTCCAAGTGACTTGAGTTTGTCTTTGTTATAATAAACAATTACATCCTCAACTACAGGGCTTATTCCATATAGAGAGCCCGAACCCCAAGTAGAACCATCATCACTCCAAGAAAATTCTGCTAGTGACCCTTCTGCAAAAAGATTTTTCCAACCATACTGATCTGCATATTCATCAAGAGGAATAACTAATCCATTTTGAATTAAAGTTCCATCCACAGTAAATCCTTGATTTCCATGAGCTAAATCTGGTGGATTGTTATCAGCTAACTTTAACTTAATTGTTGCCATAAAATCATCCCAGCCTAAATAGCTAGCTTCAATCGTAACGCCAGGATTAGACTCCTCGAATTGAGCTGCAGCTATTGTTAACGTAGCTTCATCTCCAGCTTCTGCTAAAATTCTGAGAGTTTCAGCTTTAATATTAAAAGTAAATACTGTTAATATTAATGTAATAAAAATTATGAGTTTTTTCATAATGTACTCCTTATCATATTTCCTGATAATGATTAAACTTCATAGTTATATTAAAATCAAATATTAATAATATTAATTATTAAGCATATATTTTAAGTTTTAAATTTAACTTGAAAACTAGTTGAATTTTATAATTTTTTTAGCTTAAATAGCATTAAAAAGGAGTAAATATGTCAGAAAAAATAGTTTTAATTGGTGCTGGAAGCGCAAATTTTGGACTGGAAGCAGTATCAGATATTTTTAAATCAAAATCACTTATTGGTAGTGAAATTGTTCTGCATGACACAAATATAAAAGCCTTAAAAGAAACACAAGATGTAGCGGAAAAATTCAAATCAGAATGGGGAGTAAATTTTACTGTTACTTCTAAAGAAAATAGAGAAGAGGCACTTAAAAATGCAACTTTTGTTGTAATATCTATTGAAGTTTCACCTAGATTTGAATTATGGGATGAAGATTGGAAGTTCCCTCAACAATTTGGAATAAAACAAATTTATGCTGAAAATGGTGGACCAGGTGGATTATTTCATTCTCTTAGAATCATTCCTCCTATTTTAAAAATATGTGAAGATATAAATAAAATTTGCCCTGAAGCAACTGTCTTTAATTTTAGTAATCCTATGCAAAGAATCTGTCATGCTGTAAATGTAAAATTTCCAAAAATGAAGTTCATAGGTCTCTGTCATGCAATTGCTGAAATGGAAAGAGATCTTCCTGAATTATTACAAACAGATTTCTCAAATATTGAATATCGTGCTGGTGGACTAAATCATATTAGTATTTTGACTGAGGTTAGATTCAAAGACACTCAAAAAGATGCCTACCCTATAATTCGGGAAAAAGCTTTAGAATATTATAAAAATTACGTTATTGATTTTGAAAAAATGAATGAACAATTAACAAGTCCAGGAGCTGAAAGAGGAATATTTTTAAAACTACTTGAGACTTATAATTATCTTCCCATTACTACTGATAGTCATTTAGGAGAATATTTACCATGGGCACACAGCATAGCTGACCATAAAGCTATTCTTCATTTTTATAAAAGTTATAAAGAAAATTGTATGACTGTTTATCGCTCAAAAGAGATGCATAGTTTTTATTTTGATAGGGAAAGAAAATCAAAAGAAAGACTAGTAGAATTAATGGAAGCTATTGTTGAAGATAAGCAAATGGAAGAAGCTGCGGTTAATATTTTGAATAATAATTTTATTAAACAAATACCTAATGACATAGTAGTTGAGGTGCCTGCTATTGTAGGAAAAGATGGTATTAAGGGAATTAAATTAGATAATTATCCAGATAATTTTGCTTCAATATTAGTTAATCAAGTTGGAACTATTCGACTAACAACGCAGGCCGTCCTTGAGGAGTCAAAAGAAGTAGCTTTTCAAGCACTCTTGTCCGATCCAGTTGTTGATAATTATAATTCTGCAAAAGATCTACTTGACACAATGATATATTTTCAAAAAGATCATTTAGGTTACTTAAAGTAAATTGATTAACTTAGGTATCATTGGGTGTGGTTCAGTCATGCAAGGTCCTTATATGGAAATAATCAATAAATATATTTTTAAGAAAATCGTAAATCTTAAATCTGTATCTGATAGCAATATAGATTTTTTGCCGGTCCTAAATAAAAAATTTTATTTTGAAAATTTTTATAAAGATTATAAAAAAATCTTACAAGATAATTCCATTGATGTTGTTTTAATTCTAACGTCTATGAATGCTCATTCCAGAATAGCTAAAGAAGCTTTATTAAGTGGGAAACATGTTTTAGTTGAAAAGCCAATGGCAACTAATATGAAAGAGTTAAATGAATTAATGAAAATTGCAAAATCATCTAAAAAAATCCTTATTCCGGCTCCATTTGTAATTTTAAGTCCTACTTATCAGGCTATAGATCAGGAATTAAAAAAAAATAATATTGGTAAAGTATCTTTAGCAAGAGCAAGATATGGATGGGCTGGACCAAATTGGGGGGAATGGTATTATAAAACTGGAGGAGGTCCATTATTTGATTTAGGAGTTTATAACATAACGACACTCACAGGATTGCTTGGACCTGTCAAAAGTATTTATGCTAAATCTTCACTATCTTCAAAATATAGAAAAATTAATAAAAAAAATCTAAAAGTAAAAACAGACGATAATTTTCAAATTATTCTTACTTTTAAAAGTGGTTGTATTGGAACGGTAACAACAGGTTTTACAATGCAACAGTACAATTCTCCAGCAATTGAACTATATGGCTCTCAAGGAACGATTCAAATGCTTGGAGATGATTGGGAACCAAAGGGATACGAAATATGGAGAAATTCAAAATCGTCTTGGGAATTATATAAAACTCCCTATGCTAATTGGCCTTGGACTTCGGGATTTACTCACTTAATAGAGTCTCTATTAAAGAAAACAAAACCATTAATTAAATTAGATCATGTCTTTCATATTAATGAAATTATGATTAAAATTTACGAATCATCAAAAAAAAATTCTGAAATTAAAATAAATAGTACTTTCAAATCATTAAAATTTCAAAAAAAAATCAAAACTAAAAAAAGTTATCTTGATCACGATAGGAGTCATGATGGTCTATAACCCTTCACCAAAACCAGATTATAAGAAAAATACTTTTATTAAATTCTCTAATTTAAAAATTCATTTATGGGGAGATAAAGTATCAGGCTATGTAAAGGATTGGATTTATGTGTCTAATAAGAGCATTCATCAAATTATATTTGGAATTAAACCTGGATCTAATTTCAAACATTCAAATGAATATAGAACTATATTTGGAGCAGATGAATTTTTATATGTACTATCAGGAACTTTAATTATCAGCAACCCTCAAACAGGAGAGATTCATAAAGTAGAAGAAGGGCAATCAGTTTTTTTTAGAAAAGACACTTGGCATCATGCATTTAATTATAGTAATAAAGAATTACAGGTTTTAGAGTTTTTTTCACCACCTCCTCTTACTGGTACATCTGGAGTGTACGCAAAGAAAAAACCTTTTTTAAAAAAAAATATTTATCAAAAAAAGATTTTGGAGTATCCAAATATAAATTTTAAAAAAGAAAATTCATTTTTTATTTTAAATAAAGAAGATATTATTTGGTCACTTTATGGTCCAAATCAAGAATTATTATTTGGAACTTATGTTAAAACTAAATATTTAAAAGTTAATTTGATTAAATTGATGCCAGGACAAAAAAGTCCACCTATATCATTTATCCATGATGTTTGTTTTTTTAGTCTTAATAATAATATAATGGCCGATATTCCAGGTCACAAAAAAAGTCTCTGTATGAAATTTAGAGATACTATCTACTTAAAAGGTAATGATGAAATTATCATGAAAAATAAATCTAAAAAAGAGGCTGAAATAATTATGTGTGAAGGGTTGATATAAATGTCTGATGTAAAACTTATCGATTTATATAAATCATATGACAAAACCGAAGTTATTCATGGCGTTGATTTAGAAATTAAGTCAGGAGAGTTTATTGTTTTCGTTGGTCCTTCTGGTTGTGGAAAATCAACACTTCTAAGAATGATCGCCGGACTTGAAGAAATTACCAATGGTACTATTCAAATAGATAATCAGATTGTCAATGATATCGTAGCAGCTGAAAGAGGTATAGCTATGGTTTTTCAATCATATGCACTTTTCCCTCACATGACAGTAAAAGAAAATATGTCTTTTGGTCTTAAAATGGCAAAAGTTCCCAAAAATGAGATTGAACAAAGAGTAAATGAAGCGGCAAATGTTTTAGAAATTCATTCTTATTTAGATCGTCTCCCTAAACAATTATCTGGAGGTCAAAGACAAAGGGTTGCAATTGGAAGGGCTATTGTGAGAAATCCTAAAGTATTTCTTTTTGATGAGCCGTTATCTAATTTAGATGCAGCCTTAAGAGTTCAAACAAGAATTGAAATAGCTAAACTACATAAGCAACTATCCACAACTATGATTTATGTTACTCATGATCAAGTAGAAGCTATGACTTTAGCTGATAGAATAGTTGTTCTTAATAATGGTGTGATAGAACAAGTTGGCTCACCAATTGAACTATATAAATCTCCAAAGAACCAATTCGTAGCAGAGTTTATCGGAAGTCCAAGAATGAACATTATCGACTTAAATGAATCTGAATTAGTGGTTAAAAATATTAACATTCCAGATCAAAGTTCCAAATTAGGAATTCGTCCTGAACATATAGTAATTGCTTCAAGTGGTGATGGTAAAATCTCAGGCAACGTCAGACATATTGAAAATCTAGGAGAGCACTTATTGTGTTATATTAAGATTTCAACAGGTGCAGAAATAACTGCAAAACTAGATGTTAATTCTTCAATTTCAGAAGGAAGTTCCATTCATCTTAACTGGGACAGATCCCAAACTCACTTTTTTAATTCATCTAACATTACAATAAAACACAATTAAATTTATTATGGAGAATAATTTTTTTATAAAGAAGTTCTCTGACATTAACGAAAGAACTCTTATTATGTAAATGGATATTAAATTTAATATTTATTCAGGTGATTTAGTTTGAATCCAAATCCACTCACCGTTATAGTCTCTGCAGGCTTTATTTTCATACATACTATATTCAGAAAATCTAATTAGAACTTCAAGATATTCTCTACAAAAATAACCTTCCTCATTTATTGTTGTGGAAATAGGTATTATATAACCCTTATAAGAACCATTGGACCACTCTAGCTTTTCACCATCTTGACTATTTTCTAAAGCCAAAAGAAGATTTTCTGTAGCTTTAAATAATTCTGAATCTTTCATTTTACTATAAAGCCTTTCTTCTAATTCAGTATCCGCATAAACATAATTAAAAAGAGAAAAAGAGAAAAAGAAAATAAACCCCACTATAAAGTGAGGTTTATAAAATAAATTAGTTAATAATTTAAGCTTGTAAATCAAGATCGTTAATTAATCCGTCCTTATTAATATCTAAATCTACTGTTTCCCATTCAGCATCTTGACCTACTCCGGGCTTAACTTGCTCAATAGTAATTGCCAAATCTTGATTTGTAATCAAAATTTCGTTTTCAAGTTCAATAGAATGCTGACTTAATGATTCTATATTCAAATTAGTTGTAATTAACTCTTGTTGAAGAAAATCAATATTATTTGTTGATAACTCAATATCAGTATTTACAGACGAAATCGTATTAGAAATTTCAACTGAAGGGTCTTTTAATAATACTTAGATTACTGTTCTCGTAAAAAAACATGGTTAAATAAATCAAATTTAAACAATACGATCGTATCTTTTGAGATACATCTCCTAGTAATAGAATTCTATTTTGTTCTCCATTGCTGAAATTTGACTAAAACTTTTTTAGTAATAATTACATAAGAAATCCTTACAAATGCATTTGTATAAAAAATCATCATTCCCATCGCTGCAGCTGGTGCAATGTCTCCAGCATCATCCATATTTAAAACAGCAACGGATGCGAGAGTAGTCTTAGGACCATAAATAAATACAACCGCAGAAACTGTTGTCATCGCATTAACAAAAAAATAAATCCCTATCTCAAAAATTACTGGTAAGCTTATGGGAACAGTTACAGAAAAAAACATTTTATAAAACGGTTGTTTTAGAGATGATGAAACAGATTCAAATTCGTAATCAATTTGTTTTAAGGCTGTGATCGCTGTTAAATGAGAGACTGTATAAAAATGGGTAATAGTACAAATAACTAGAATAGCCATAGTTCCGTATATGAAATTAAAAGGGTTATTTGGGTTATTGAAAAAGAAAATATAGGCAAGACCCAAAACCATACCAGGAATAGCCATGGGCATCATGGATAATAAATGCATCATAATTCTAGCAGTTTTGATGGTTCTAGCTTTCTCTATAAAATAAGCACTTGTAAAAACAATAATTGTTCCAAAAAAAGCTGTATAGGATGCCATTTTAATAGAATTGTAATACGAGTCCCAACCTCCCCCATCCATAAGATCGAAATGATAATTTTTGAGTGAAAACGATAAGTTATATGGCCAAAATTTAATCAAGCTCGCATACAGACACATCCCTACCATGGTCAAAATGAATAGTGTTATTAATGAGCAATAGAGGAACATCATTAAATCAAACGTTTTATTTTTTTTAGGTTCATAAACAACAGAACGGGCAGTTAAAATTGAAATTTGTTTTTTTTGAACAATTCGATCTACAATAAAAGCTAAGAGAGCAGGAATAATTAAGACGACGCTTACGACAGCTCCCATCTCGAAGTTTTGTTGACCAATAACTTGCTTATAGACATCAATTGCCAAAACATTGTATTGACCCCCTATTACTTTAGGAATACCAAAGTCTGTGATAACTAAGGTAAACACTACAAAACACGCACTCATCAAACCATATTTAGCTGATGGGATTGTTACTGTAAAAAATGTTCTTATGGGGCTAGATCGCAAAACGGTAGCTGCTTCATACAATCTAGCGTCTGCAATGGATAATGCAGTAATAATAATTAACAATGCATGAGGAAACGTATAAAACACCTCAGCAATAATAATTCCAATGGGGCCATATATACTTCGACCCATCAAAAGTGCTTTAAAAACTCCCTGATTACCAAATAAATAAATTAGTGCAATCCCAGCTAACAGCGAAGGTAGTAAGATCGGGATCATGGCCATTGTTTTAAAAAATGGTTTTGCTCTCATACAACTACGAGTAAGAGCATATGCAAACATAAAAGATAAAGTGACTGAAATTATAGTAGTGATAATCGAAACAAATAAACTGTTGTAGATAGAGTAAAATAATGAAGGGTTGGAGAAATAATATTTGTAATTTGATAGGCCTATAAAAAGCCCTTCTTTATTCTCAATACTTTTAGAGAGGATAGCATACATAGGCAATGCCAAGGTTGCCAAAATGTATGTCGCAGCTATTGCAATAAAAAAAATTGTAAGATAATCATCTCTACTTTTTTTCATATTTGTAAATCAGAATTCACAATTTTAAGAGATTGAGGACTTAATAAAATATTAACTAAAGAATTTTTTTTTAAATCATTACGAGCGTTATTATCTAGAGGTAAATGACAAATTAAACTTTTACGCTGATTATTATGACTTACTTCAATTAAACCAATGGAATAAGAACCTAAGAATTCAATTTCTTTAACAACTCCTGATAAAGTATTATTTTTTGTTATTTGATCTGTAATTTTAATATCTTCCGGTCTAACTGCTACCATGAGTTCATTTTGGGTAAGTAGTTGATGGCATTCGAAATTTTGACCAAACATCATTAAAGAATGTTCTGTGTTTTTTGTTGCTTTAAATAAGTTAGTTTTACCAATAAAATCTGCAGCAAAACTAGTGTGGGGCTTGGAATACAAATCTTGAGGGGTATCGATTTGCTCTATCACTCCTTTATTCATTAAAATAATTCGATCAGCCATTGATAGGGCCTCTTCTTGATCGTGAGTTACCATAACAGTAGTAACACCTAATTTTTTTTGTAAATTTTTAATTTCCGATCTTAAAAATTGTCTAACTTTTGCATCTAAAGCAGATAAAGGCTCATCTAAAAGTAAGAGACCCGGAGAAGGGGCAAGGGCTCTAGCTAAAGCTACACGTTGTTGTTCTCCCCCTGAGAGTTGAGAGGGATATTTATTTTTATGAGATTCCAGACCAATTAAAGAAAGTAATTCATTTAATCGTTGCTCAATAATCTCATTACTTTGTTTTCGTGTTTTGAGGCCAAAGGTGATGTTATCTTTAACGGAGAGATTAGGAAATAACGCATAGGATTGAAACACGATACCAAAATCTCGCTGATCGGGGGGGAGATTTGTAATTTCACGACCTTGTTGAATAATTTGACCTGAATTTTGTTCTTCAAGACCGGCTATTACTCGAAGTAAAGTAGTTTTACCACATCCCGAAGGACCTAGAATACAAACCAGTTCTCCTTCCTGAACTTCAAATGAAGTATTTTGTAATGCTTGAAATTTACCGAAAGACTTTGAAACATTTTTTACTGTTAAATAATGGGTCATAATTTAAGAGTGCTAAGCTTAGAGATATATAAGCTTAGCACGAATTAAAAAGTATTATTTAGGCTCAGACTTAGAGTCGTATCGCTTTTGCCATTCCTCTAGAATGCTTGATCGATTTGAAGCAGCATAATCAAAGTCATTGTCAATCATTGATGATACGAGATTTTCTGGAAAAAATGGCACTGGTTTTGCAATGCCAGGAATTGCCACAACTGCATAAGCATCATTATACATTTGGTTTGCTTTTAAACTGATTGACCAATCAGCTAAAGTTTTAGCAGCATCCAAATTTTTTGTGCCTTTAATAATTGCTGTTGCTTCCATATCCCAACCTACACCTTCAGTAGGAACAATGATTTCAATAGGAGCACCATCTGCTTTTGATTTCGCACCTCTAAAAGCAAATGAAATACCAATAGATGATTCGCCAGCTGCAGCTTGCTTGCAAGGCTTTGATCCTGAGTGAGTGTAAGCACTAATATTTTCATGTAGGGCATCCATATACTTCCAACCTTCTGATTCACCAAATATTTGAAGCCAACTAGAAACATCTAAGAATCCTGTACCTGAAGAACTTGGGTTTGGCATTGAAATATGCCCCTTGTAAACAGGATTGGTTAAATCTTTCCACGATGTAGGGATTGGTAATCCGTTTTTTTCACCTTCAATGGTATTAAAACAAACTGCAGCAACCCACGCATCCATTCCGGTCCAACTTGTAGGATTTGCAGAATCACGAAATTTAGGATCGAGTTTATCTACTCCAGCTGGTGAATACGGTTCAAGCATCCCCTCAGATTTTAGAAGCATTAAACTAGTAGCTGCTAATCCCCAAACGATGTCTGCTTGAGGGTTATTTTTTTCAGCTAGTAACTTTGCTGTTACAATACCAGTTGAGTCACGAACCCAATTAATTTCAATATCGGGGTGATCCTCATTAAATGTTGCTGCGTATTTTTTTAGATCTTCAGCTTCAATAGCGCTATACACAGTTAATTGAGTTTTCGCTAGTGCTGAAACAGAACTAAATAATAAAACAGCAAAGATTAAAAAAAGACTTTTAATTTTTTTCATTAATTTCTCCTAATAATTTATTAATTAACTATAAATCTAATTTAGATATGTTAAAGATTTATTAAATGTTTTTTGTTCATAAGTTTAATATAATATTGATTTATCATAGTAATCTCGATGAAAATTAAGGGTATTTTATTTGATTTTGATGGTGTCATAGCCCATTCCGAGAAGATGTGGTTTGACACAGCCCTTTTAACTCTGAAAAAAATGAGCATCCCCTATGATAAGCAGATCAAACAAAAATCCTCATTGGGAATTATATCAGAACATCTTTTTCAAAAACTCATCTTGTCTAAAGATTATAATTTAGAACAAATTATAAAAAATTATAAAAAAGAATTACAGGTTACCTTTAATCAAAGAAGTCCTAAAATCTATCCGCATTTAAAAAAATTTATTAGAACAACTCAACTTAAAATAGGCATTGTTTCAAATGCAAAATCTAATTACATAATTCCTATTCTTGAAAAAAATAATCTTCTTCGTTATTTTAAAAATAATATTACTTCCTGTACGGGTAGTATTCGATATAAACCCTTTAAAGATGGATATGTTTTAGGAGCTAAAAAATTAGGCCTCCTTCCTTCTGAAGTAATGGTAATTGAAGACTCAGATGTTGGGATCGAAGCAGCCTTGAAAGCTAAAGTTCAAAAAATTCTGCGTTATACATATAATGATGAAAACCTACCTTCACAAATTCAATATCATGTTCCTAAATTACTAAGCTATAAAGATTTGAGTCGAAAATTATTGTCTAACTAGAAGCAACTCGAATTATTATACATCCAATTACTACTAAAATTGAGGAAACTACTTTAACGATTCCAAATCTTTCTTTTAAAAAATACACACCATAAATAGATGTAAATAAAATGCTTATTTCTCGTAAAGCAGCCACAGAAGGAACATTGAATTTTGTAAAAGCATATAGAATAGGTAAATAGGCAAATGTTACTAAAAAACTAGCAAATAAAATTTTGTATTTTTCCTTTGAAACAAATACCCATTGTATTTTCTGATCTCTAAAAAAAAACATAAAAGCAATATTGAAAGTGATCCCTTCTAAGGCAAACATATAGATTCCATAAGAAATAACATTTTGGGAAAGCCGAGCCCCATGTGCATCCGCTAAAGTATAAGCTACAATTGTGCAAGCCACTATTAAAGATAATCCCAAACCTTTAAAATTTATTTTTTTATAATTTCCTTCTGAAAATATAAGAAAAAAAATACCCCCTATCATAGTTAGGGCACCAATTTTATTTAAAAATGATATTTGGTCCCCTAGTAGTAAAGGTGAAATAAATAATAAAATTAACGTAGGACTGCCTCTAGCTATGGGATAAGAAAATGATATTTCTGAGTGAGAATACATTTTACATAGATAAATATTGTAAAAAATATGAATAAAAAGGGAAGCGACTAAAAATTTAAATGACTCAGTTGTGGGCGGCTCAATAAAAAATAAAAAGGGTATGAAAATAATACTTGCTGTAAATAAAAAACTACGCAGAAACGTTATCTTATCTTGAGATTTCTTAAGGAGTACATTCCAAGAGGTATGTGCGATCGCAGTTAAAATAATTAATAAAAAAAGACTAAGGGGCAATGATTACTCGAACTATATGAAAATGATCATATTAAGAGAATTTGCTAATTACATCTTCAGCAAATGCAAACCCCGTAGACATACCGATACCTGTGGTTACATTAGCAATGCATATATGCTTATCAATCCAATGATCTAAATAATCGTTCTTACCTGATGGATATTCTCCTACCCAACGCTCAACTACTTGATAAGAACCAATAGGTAAAATATGGTTAAAACGATTTAAAATTAATTTATCAACAACTTCATTTTCAAAAGGATAATGAGAGTCTATGGTGTAATGATGAGAGTCTCCGATAGTCAAGGAGCCGTCTTTACCTTGAACCACTATAACATGAATACCCTGATCTAATTCTGCTCGACATTCTTTTTGAATAACTTTATCTAGTTTTTTTTTAGAAGGCAGATTTTCATATCCGGGATATCTCATTAAGGTAAGATCAGCCATAATGCCACCTGGCAGTTTAACTTTTTTATCAGGCATAATTCGTAACATATGTAATTTACTAGATTGAATTTTCTTTTTTTCAAAAATATCTCTTCCTAGTCCTTTTAAGTGATTACCTGGTGCCATAATCAATTTATTAAAAAAAATTTTTCTTTTTTGAGTAATGATATAGCGATGATTAAAATCTAATACTTCTTCCCTCCATAAAAAATCTATTCCGATAGAGCGCAAATAGTTAGCAACTGCTGGGATAGCAAGGCGGGGCTCAATTCGAACTTCATCACTACTAAATAAACCACCATAATTATTATTTTTTTTAAATAAAGGATGTTGAGATTCCATTTCTTGCTTAGTGAGCAATCGAACGGTTGAGCGAGAATCGACTTTTAGATATTCTTCTAATACAGGAATACTCTCCTTATGTTGTGCAAGTAAATATAAACCTCGATGATTAATAGTAATCTTTGATTTCTTTATTATGTCTAACCAGATATCTCTTGATCGAAGGGAGCGCTCTTGCATAATTTTTTGCCGAAGTCCTGTAATGGTAATAAAACCGAAATTTCGTATCGATGCTCCTGTACAAGCATGATGGCGATCTACGATTAATATTTTTTTTATTCCCTGTTTAGATGCAGCCAAAGCAGCACCCATCCCGACAACCCCTGCCCCTACGATAACTAGTTCATATTTACTTACATTCATAAGTTTACCAAGGTAAGGAGTAGGTTTTTAAGTTTGTATAACTTTTCATCGCTTCTAGGGCTCCTTCTTTATAACCCAAACCTGAATCTTTAATGCCTCCAAAAGGTGACATTTCAATACGGTACCCAGGTACCTCCCAAATATTAACATTACCTACATGTAAATTTTGGATAAAGAAATTAGCTGTCCGTAAATCATTGGTACAGACCCCTGAGGATAAACCAAAGGCAGTAGAATTAGATACTTTGACAACTTCTTCAAGATCATTTGCTACTCGAATAATGGGTATGATAGGACCAAAAGTCTCCTCAACCACTAATTCACTAGTGTGCTTCACATGATCAAGAACGATGGGTGGCAAAAGTGCTCCCTGCCTTTTTGGGTGATAAAGAATTTTGGCACCGTCTTCTGCAGCCTTGAGTGCGCGCTGTTCAAATAGCTTTGCGGCATCCTCACTGACTACCGTCCCCATATCGGTTTTCAGATCTTGTGGGTCACCAAATTTTATTTTTTGTGCTCGAGCTAAAACCAAGGCTACAAATTTATCGGCCACGTTCTCTTGACATAAAATTCTTTTTATCGCGGTGCATCGCTGACCTGAGTTTTTCGTTGCCCCTAGAACAGCGAGTTCTGCTGCTTTTACTAAATCTTCTTCGCTTAAGTCATTGCAAACGATGAGTGGGTCATTTCCTCCCAACTCTAAGACAGTTCGCTTGTACCCTGCAGTGTTGGCAATCAGCTTTCCCACTGCCACACTACCCGTGAAGGTAATCATTTCAATTTCGGGATTTTGAATAAATTCACTACCGATATCCTCTGGCCAACCGGTAATCATGGAAATCATCTCGGGTGGTAGCCCTGCCTCATAGACAAGCTCGGTAAGTTTGAGGGCTGTGAGCGGTGTTAGCTCGGTCGGCTTACAGACCACGCAATTATTAGTGGCAATAGCTGGCGCAATTTTATGAGCAACCGTATTGAGCGGATGGTTAAAAGGTGTGATTACCGAGATCGCATTGAGCGGTTCGCGGTGGGTGTATATTTTTCGAGATTTTCCGTGGGGAGTTAGATCGCAAGAGAAGATCTCCCCATCATCTTGAATGACGAGCTGTGAGGTGAGTGAGAATACATCAAACGCCCTTCCCACTTCATAAAGAGAGTCCTGCTTGCAAATACCCAGCTCACTAGTAATAATATCGGATATCTCTTCTTTATTTTTAACTAATAATTCTGCAGTTTTTTGAAGAATTTGTTGTCTTTCATATCGGGTCAGCTTGGGCTGATAGCTTGCGGCAATCTTAAAGGCATGTGCGACCTGCTCACGGTTGGCCGCGGGCACAGATGCCACTATCTTATTGTTATAAGGATTAACAACCTCTAAGGTTTTTTCCGATGAAACTTGCTTGCCAGCGATATACATTTTCTTATCCATTATTTGTTTGCTGTATGGATAGCGTAGTAAAACGCATCGTAGTTATTGATTTGCCCTTGTCCCGCTACATTAGATTTAGCGGAGTTAATAATAAAGGGTACCTCGCGTTCATGGAGTCCTCCATGAGAACGGAGCGGTTCCTTAAGAGAGGAGAGATCGTGTTTACTTTTGGAGCTACCAATAGTAAAGGACTCCGAGCTCATGCAAACGATGTCGCCCGAGCGATCTTCAGGTAGGTGATAGGTCTTACAAGCATTCTGCTTATTAAGGACTTCTTCAATTTCTGGAATTTTTTTAATGGTATTTAACACACGAGAAATCAAATCTTGGTTTTCAACATAGACCATGGCAAAAGATCCTAGACTGCCGTGGTGTACTACATAAGGATCAGTAATGGGAAGAATGACTTTAAAATTTTCTCCGGGAAATTTTTCTTGTAAGTAGTCTTCTAAGAAGATTGCGTTTGGTTCACCGGCTTGATTAGTCTTGGCCTTCATCCCGTGGTCTGCTGTAATCACAAGCGAGATATCGTGTTGGTTTAAAAGTCCAACATGATGATCAAACATTTGATAAAATTTATTTGCTACCTCGTGACCAGGGGCATACTTATGTTGAATGAAATCAGTTGTAGATAAATACATAATGTCTGGTTTGAACTCTTCGAGTATTTTGACGCCTGCGGCCATCACAAATTCGGAGAGGCCTTGGGAGTAAACATCAGGTACGGGCATTCCTAACCAGTCATTGACCTTTTCAATTCCATTTTGATCGAGGGTAGTCTGATCTGATTTTTCTGAGGAAAAACAAATAGCTCTATTTTCATTAAACTGGAGTCCGTTGCCTAGAAGTGTCCGTAGTTTGTCCTTGGCAGTGATGACTACTATTTTTGCTCCCTGCTCATAGAACTTCTGGAAAATAGTAGGAGACCTTAAATATTGGGGATCGTTCATCATCACCTCTTTGCCAGTAGAGGGAGTGTAAAAAAAATTACCGCAAATGCCGTGAACGGCACTGGGCTGGCCTGTTACAATCGATATATTGTTTGGATTTGTGAAACTAGGGATGGCGCTATGCGCTAAAATAAACTCTCCATTTATAATGATTTTATCTAGATTAGGGGTAAGACCACTTTGGGAGGCTATATCGAGGTATTCTTTTTGACTTCCATCTAAACAAATAACCACCACAGGCTTGTTCACTTGAGAGGGGTATACTCGTTGATTAATATTTAAATTCATGATCAGTGATTTATAAATATAGAGCTTTAATTGATTTAAAACAATTATAATTCAAAGTTAAAATACAACTTTCAAATCAAACATATTCTTTAAGATATATAAATAGAAAACTGCGATCACCATAGTAAGAATAGGGAGCACCACCCAACCCAAGGCAATCCTTCCCGCAATAGACCACTTCACCTCTTTACCTCCTTTTAAAAGTCCAATACCAATCACTCCTCCCACAATCGCTTGCGAACTAGAGACGGGCACTAAGGGGATTGAAGGTAAATTCATCGACGTTAAAAAATTACTTAACCCCTCAGAGGCAAATAAAAATAAAACGATCGAATGAGAGAGCACGATGACAAAAGCAGAAAGTGGAGAAATTTTAAGTAAATCATTTCCCACCGTGAACATAACTTTTTTTGAATAAGTAAACACCCCCACAGCAATGGCGAGTCCGCCTAGTAAAAACAATTGCTCCGTGGAAGTAAAAGTAAAAAAACTAGTAATCTCAATATCCGTAAACGGAGATATATTAACAAAGACCCCCATGACGTTTGCAATATTATTAGCTCCGAGACTGTAAGATCCAAAGGCCCCTGCCAGCAATAAGGCTAGGCGAGTATAGGCATCTAATCTTAAAATATGAATTTTGGAGTTGAAGACAATTTTCTTGACCAAGGTAAAAATCCCAATAGCAATAACCCCTGCTAAAATTGGACACAAAACCCATGTTGCCAATATTGTTGTTAAAACACTGTAGTCTATCTTAGAGGATGTGAAAAAGTTCCACCCAATAATAGCTCCAACGATGGCCTGTGTAGTAGATACAGGTAACCCAGCCTTAGTCATTAGATACACAGAAGAGCCAGCAGCCAAACAACAAGCAAAAGCACCAGGCAAAGCATTAATAGCCCCCAGTTTGGCAATCGTCTCTGTCGTACCAGCGCCGCTGATCACCGATCCTAAAACTACAAAAATACTACAAACAAGAGCAGCGGTTTTAAAATTGATCATTCGGGTGCCTACAGCCGTCCCAAAGACATTTGCTGCATCATTAGCCCCTAAGGACCAGCCTAGAAATAGCCCGCCAAATAAGAAAAGTATAATTGTTAGTTCCATGGATTAGGAATTAAACAGATCGCTTAATTGCATAGATGATCAATTCATCCGCTATATCTTCTGCTCGATCACAGATACCGTCTATTTTTTCAACAAAATATCTTAAATGCATTTTTTGATCTAAGTTTAAATTCGAACTAAAAATCCTTCTAGCGAGGTCACTTGATTTAATATCAGACTCCTTCTCGTAGAAGGTAACCTTATGGGCATTATCTCGGACGGATCGAACATCTCTAAAAAAAGATCGAACCGTTAAACATAGGGTTTCCACACAATCGACTGCGGTGTCCGTCAAACTAAGTAAATCAGCATGAAACTCCTGCGGAAAATCCGGTCGTTGAATGGAGAAACGATAGCAATTCCCCTGGTACATACCAATGACTTCATCTAAGTGCTCTAAAAGTCGAAGGACATCACTTCTTGCATCAGGAATTAAAGTCTCTTCATAGAGAGCGTATTCGATTTGTTTGACTACTGTATCAGCTCGACTTTCCTTTGCAGTAATTTTTTCAATGCGTTGTTCAAAATTTTCACCCGTAGCATTGGATAAAAAATCTTTCACAATTAACTTAAAGGATAGCCCCACTTCTGAAAGAATGCTCACAAACTCATCAATATCTTTTTCTAAGTTTTTACTATTTCCAAATAAAGACAACTTACTATTTTTAAAATAAAACATTTTTAACTTAACCTAATTCTTAATATAACATTATGACATTTTATTAAAAAAATTCTACAAGTTTAATATGATTGTATTCGTCTAATTGACGTTCTAACTTGTTTCGTGGGGATCAATTTTTTTAGTGTTTTTTCGCTCATTATTTCACTTTACACAATTAATAAATTTTGCAAATTATTTCCTTTTTTCTGAACCAAATAAATATCAACGAAATTGGTTTGAAAGAAAATGTAATGAGTATAATCACACAATGAAATTAATTCGAACCATAGTTCCCTTTTTTATTTTATTAATTCAGATTTATATTCTTTTTAAACTTTAGTTTTCTTTTATAAGATTTCCCTGTCAGTAATGGGTTTAGAATTACCTTACACTTTGATGAATTTTTAATATTTTTCATATAATTTTAAAATTAGTTGATTATAGTTATACTTCTTTATGGGTACTTATTTTGATCATCCAGATTATATTGTAATCGGTTCAGGTTCAGCGGGATCAGCTCTGGCATATCGTTTAGGAGAAAACCCCTCCCATCAAGTTTTAGTCTTAGAGTATGGAGGAAGTGATTGGGGGCCATTGATTCAAATGCCCGCAGCGCTTTCTTACCCGATGAATATGTCTCAATATGATTGGGGATATAAAGCAGAACCCGAAACAAATCTGAAAGGAAGATCACTGGTTTGTCCAAGAGGTAAAGTAATTGGCGGGTCGTCCTCTATCAACGGCATGATTTATGTTAGAGGAAATGCTGGTGATTATCATGATTGGGCTCAAAGTGGTGCAATAGGTTGGGATTATCAAGATGTTCTTCCATATTTTCAACGGATGGAAAATAGTCATGGTCTTCAATCGGAGTTTAGGGGAACCTCTGGACCACTACATGTAACTCGAGGGCAACAAACCAATCCACTACATCAGGCTTTTACTCAAGCAACACTGCAAGCTGGCTATAGTGCCTTAGAGGACTACAATGGATTTCGACAAGAAGGATTTGGTGCTGCCGATATGACGGTTTGGCAGGGATCACGTTTTTCAGCAGCAAAAGCCTATCTTCGTCCAGCCCTAGCTAAAAAAAATGTTCAGCTCCTCACAAGAGTATTGGTAGATAAAATCATTTTTAATAATCAACAAGCCGTTGGAGTTCAATTCTGCCATCAAGGCCAAACCAAGATCATTAAAGTTAAAAAAGATGTGGTAATAGCAGCCGGTGCTATTAATAGTCCAACAATCCTACAGCGTTCCGGCATAGGCAACGGGGAGGATTTGCAATCCTTAGGAATACCCGTGGTTCATCATTTACCATCTGTCGGTCAAAATCTTCAAGATCATCTAGAGGTCTATTTTCAAGTCAAATGTCTTCAACCTATTACTCTATTTAAGTATCTTAATCCATTATCGAAACTACGTATTGGTTTGCAATGGATGTTATTTAAAAATGGCTTAGGGGCCAGCAACCAATTTGAAACACTGGGATTTATTCGATCTGATAAAAATATACCCTATCCTGATATACAATTCCATTTTCTACCCGTTGCAATTCGCTATGATGGTACAGCTCCTAGTGAGGGACACGGGTTTCAACTTCATGTAGGGCCCATGCGATCTCCCTCTCGAGGATTTGTTCGCATTCATACTTCACGACCAGAAATTGCACCTAAGATTAAATTTAATTATATGTCTCACGAAGAGGATTTTATCACATTTAGAAAAGCTCTACGTCTTAGCCGAGAAATACTTAACCAAAAAGCTCTCCTACCTTACAAAGGGTCTGAAATACAACCTGGCGACCAAGTGATCTCTGATCAAGCCTTAGATCAATTCGTACAAGAACATTGTGAATCCGCCTACCATCCTTGCGGGACATGTAAAATGGGTAAGAAGGATGATCCTAGTACTGTAGTAGACACTCATTGCAAAGTTAAAGGGACTTCGCATTTATATGTAGCCGACTCTTCGGTTTTTCCAAGAATTTGTAATGGGAACCTTAATGCTCCTAGTATTATGACTGGCGAAAAAGCTTCAGATCATATATTAGGAAAAAAGATTTTAAGTCCCTCTTCGATTCAACCCTACTATCACCCCAACTGGAAGATCTCCCAACGATAGAGTTTTTTAATTGTTTGTCGCAGAAATTGGCCTTTGATATTTAAATATTTAAAAAATTTAAATGATGTTATCTAGAGTAGTATTCAATTACTAGATTAGGTTCGATTGATTCAGAATAGTTAAGTACTTACTCAGCTGTTAAAAACCATGGTTAAATGAATCAAAAAAGGTCTACACGATAGATTGAATTTCATGTTGTGTTTGAAATACTTAAAAACCTGAATT
>JAQBUY010000121.1 GCA_027623775.1 Pseudomonadota bacterium | reverse complement strand
AAAATGAGTTTAATAAAATTGCTCTTATGGCTCCTTTTAATGGGATAATTCTTGACGGTCATAAAATTGAAGGAGAGCTTGTAACTCCAGGTTTGTCTGTTTATGAAATAATTGATTTATCTAAAATTAAAATAGTCGGATATCTGAATGAAAATGAAATTAATGGAATAAACACTAACAATAAAGTTGAAGTGAAAATTCTAGATAAAATTATTGAAGGGACTATAGATTATATTTCTCCTATAGCAGACTATAGCACTAAAACATTTGAGATTAGTGTAGTTTTTGAAAATTTAGATTTATCTATAAGAGATGGGCTGTCTGCAGAATTAAAAATCTATAAAGAAAAAATTCAAGTACATAAAATTTCTCCATCTGTTTTATCTTTAGGGGACGATGGCGACATAGGTATTAAAGTCTTAAATGAGGATAATGAAGTTGTATTTAAGGAAATAGTAATTATTGAGGATACCTCTGACTATATGCTGATTGGCGGATTAGGAGACAAAGAAAATATTATTACTATCGGTCAACAATATGTTTCTTCAGGCGATAAAGTAGAAACAGAATAAAATGAACTTAGTTCATATAGCTAATACTTATTATAGGACTACTATTTCCATCCTAATATTTATCTTAATTGCAGGGTCATTAGTCTTTAATAATATTCCAAAAGAATCTAATCCTGATGTAAGTCTTCCCTATATTTATGTGTCCATGAACCTGACAGGAATTGCGCCTGAAGATTCAGAAAAATTATTAATTAAACCCATCGAGGAAGAAGTTAAAAATATTGAAGGCAAAAAAGAACTTAAAAGTACATCTTATCAAAATGGCGGAAATATATTATTGGAATTTGAATCGGGATTTGATTCTGATCAGGCTCTGCTGAATACTAGAGAAAAAGTTGATCGAGTAAAATCAGATCTCCCGTCAGATGCAGATGATCCAATAGTAAGCGAAGTAAACTTAAGTCTTTTTCCGATCTTAGTAGTTTCAGTAAGTGGTGAGGTTTCTGATTTTCTTCTTAAAAAAATATCTAATGATCTTAAAGATAAAATAGGATCACTTCCTAATGTGCTCGAAGTTAAAATTGGAGGCGAAAGGGAAGAGCAACTTGAGGTAATCATCGATCAAAATAAAATTGAAAGTTATGGATTAAATCTTAATGACATTTTAGCTTTCGTTAAAAGTAATAATCAAATTGTATCTGCGGGTAGTATAGACACAGGAGATGGAAGATTTGTTATAAAAATTCCTGGTCTTTATGAAAACCTAAATGATATTTTTAATACACCAATTAAAATCAATAATAAAAAAGTAATTAAATTTAAAGATATAGCTAAATTAAAAAGAAAATTTAAAGATCCTGAAAATTTTGCAAGACTCAATGGACAGTCATCATTTACATTAGAAATATCAAAAAGAATTGGTGCAAATATTGTTGATACAGTCAATCAGGTGAAAATAATAGTTGAGCAAGAAAAGTTAAAATTACCTTCTAAAATAAATATCACCTATTCAGGAGACGACTCTATAGATATTAAAAATATGCTAGGGGATCTTCAAAATAACGTCATTTTTTCAATTATTCTTGTAATGAGTGTTGTTGTTCTTTTTCTCGGAGTTAGATCTAGCCTGTTAGTAGGTTTGGCTATCCCTAGTTCTTTTTTATTAGCTATCTTAATTCTTAATGCTCTGGACTATACGGTTAATATGGTAGTTCTTTTTGGATTAATTTTATCAGTTGGGCTTCTAGTTGATGGTGCAATTGTTGTTGTTGAGTACGCGCAAAGAAAAGTTCAAGAAGGAACTAAAATTTCAGAAGCTTATCTCAAAGCATCCTCAAGAATGTCCCTTCCGATCATTGCTTCTACTTTAACAACTATTGCCGTTTTTATACCTCTTTTATTTTGGCCTGGGACCGTAGGAGGCTTTATGAAATATATTCCTATTACTTTAGTTGCAGTTCTATCTTCCTCTCTTCTTATGGCATTAGTAATACTGCCAACTGTAGGGTCTCAGTCTCCAAAAATTAGAAGTTTATTTTTATATATTATTATACCTATTGCTATCATAGGAACATTAAGCTCCATTTCTTTTAATTTACTAAATATTTTAGGTTTAAGTTTTATTTTCCAAACTATTGTTAAATTATTTTTAGTTTTAAGCATTAGTTTTCTTGTTTATAAAATATATAAAAGTAATTTTTTTCAATTCTTAAATAAAAAAGATAAAGGAATTAAGACTGAAAAGAGTTATGACGAGGATGATTTAATTGATTTATCAAAAATAAAAGGTTTAACAAAAATTTATGTTCAACTATTATCCTTCATGACTAATCACCCTTTAAAAATAATTTCTTTTTCATTAATTCTTTTAGTTAGTATATATATTGCCTATTCTAAGTATGGTAACGGCGTAAACTTTTTTCCTTCTGTGGATGCAGAAAATACAAAGGTAGTAATTTATGCAAGAGGAAACCTTTCTATTAAAGAAAAAGATGATTTAGTAAAAAAAGTTGAAGATAAAATCTTAAATATTCAAAAAAATAACAACGAGTTTAGATCTATATATACAACATCTGGAAATGTGTCTAACAGACAAGAAAATTCTGAGGATGTAATTGGCTTTATTAATATAGAATTTACTGATTGGGATTTAAGAAGAAAAGCAGATTTAATAATTGATGAGATTAGGAAATCTACAGAAGATATTGCTGGTATTAAAGTTGAAACCAGAACACAAAGAGCAGGACCTCCAGGTGGTAAGCCAATTGAAATTAATCTTGCTTCTGATAATGCAAGTTTAATCAAAGCTGAAATGGAAAAAATAAAAATTTATTTATCTAAACTGGAAAATATAAGAGACTTAGAAGATTCAAGTCCTTCCCCTAGCATTGAGTATCAACTTTATGTTGATAGGGAAGAAGCTGCTAAATATGGTGCTAATATCGCTATTATAGGTAATACCATTAAGCTTTTAACGAGCGGATTAAAACTAAGCGAATATCGACCTGATGATAGCGATGAGTCAATTCCTATTTATCTAAGATTGCCTGAAAATCAAAGAACAATTGATCAGTTAAATGATATTAAAATACCAACTTCAAGCGGTTACGTACCTATATCTAATTTTACGACGATTAAAGCTTCACAAAAAATAAGCAACCTTGTGAGAATCAATTCAAAAAGAACCGAAACTGTAAAAGCTGATATTTCAAATTTTTATCAAACTGATGCCTATGTGAGACTAGTAAAGCATTGGCTTGGCATAGAGAAATTTGACATTCCTAATAAATTTAATTTAGACATACCTGAATTTGGATCTGCTAATATAAGCCCTGAAGTTACAGTTGAATTTAAAGGCGAGGATGAAAGTCAAAAAGAATCTCAAGCTTTTCTTCAAAAGGCATTTGCAATAGCTATGTTTATAATGGCGTTAATTCTGTTAACTCAGTTCAATAGTTTTTATAGTGTTC
>JAQBUY010000120.1 GCA_027623775.1 Pseudomonadota bacterium | reverse complement strand
CTTTTCACAAGTTAACCCATGGGTAATTGAGTTTAAACTTGATCTTCTTTTACCAAGAACCGTCTTAGGCCCTGTTGATTTTTTAGCATTTAATCTATTTGCTATAGTTTTTTTTTGTGATGTCATAATTCCTCCATAGGTTTACATCGTTAATTTAAAATTTAATTTGTAGTTGCGAACTCTACGATGTGCGCTTCACACTGGAGGAACCAGCTTTAATTAAGTGAGCAGAATTTACGTTCCTTAACGATCTTTTTTAAAAGATGAATCATATTACCATACTGCAGACTCTGCAGTCAATACCACACCCTTAAATAATTAAAAATTTATTTATATTGATTTTATTAGAAAATTTTAAAAATTTTATAGGACTACGTGGGATGTGATAGGACTATATAAGATCAAATAGGATAACGTAGGATTTTAAGAAAAAGTTTTTTATCTATGCAATGATCTTATTGAATCATAGATACCTATTAAAGGTAGAGTGAAAATAATCCAAATACCGTGCCCTATATTATCCATATTAATTCAAGCCTATTTGCTTGATTTCTTTATACAAATTTATAATTTCATTTTCATTATCTAATAACTCTTCTAGATCCTCAGAAAAATTAAACTTAGAAAGTTTATCTGGATAAAAACGCTTAATATAAGCAATATTATACAATAATTTATAATGTAAAATCTGAATGGGGGTTAAAGGAATTCTAGCATAGTCACTAACTATTCTTTTTGATTTTAATTTCATTTTATTCTCAATGATATTGTCCTCAAATATTTTTGGATGAAGCTTTTCAACAAAAGAGTAACTAAAAGTTTCAATTAAATTTGCTTGATCTTCACTATAATTATATCCATTTTCATCGGGGTCATGTTTAATATAGTGATTAATAAATTTGAGTAATGTTAATTCTATATCCATAACTTTTTGGTCAAGTATTCCTTTTAATGTAACTAAGATGTTCTCAATAAATCTTCTTTCGTGAATAATTATTTTAACAATAAATCATCTGATAATCCTGCATTCGAAATCAAAGATGTAACAACCCCATGAATATTTTTTTTACTTTCATCAAGGTTTTTTTTACGATTTTTTATTTGAATATCATATGATCGTTCATCTTTCTCTAACTGATCACTTTCTGCTTGAAGATTATTTTTGATTTTTCTATATTGTAGTTTAAATTCATTGCTATTCACATAATCATGTAACTGCTGTAATTTTGAAGAGATATCTTCTTTTACATTATTACTTAGTGAATTTTGTTGAATGATTAATTTTCTAGACATGTCTACTACATATTGAAAAACAGATTCATCAGAACAAATTGTAATTCTACCACCTTCTCTTAATTCCATGACACCCTTTGATTTTTTAGGCATCACTCTGGTAAAAATTATACCTAACATCGCATCTTCACGGTGCATGTCATCAATTAGTTTGCCAACCCATTTCTCATCAAAATTCATAACATCCTTACTTTCATGTAAAATCTTTCCAACTTCTTGTTGTTTGTGATGAACAAATTGAATTACGTCAGCTCCTCTTTTTCCTTTTTTAACCGGCTCGTATTGATCCATTGGAAACTGTTTTTTTAAATATTCTTCAATCAACTCTTCTTGAATTTCACCTTTTCTTTCAACAGGTGATTGGCTTGCAGCATGCACTGCTGCTTGCGCTTTAGTTCTCATTCTATCTAAATCAATTTGATGAGCTTTTTTAATTTTTATCATTTCTTCTTTTAAAATATCTTTATCCTTTTGATCTCTTTTAGCTTTAGCCTCAGCTTCATCTTTTATCTTTTTAGATTGCTGTTCTACTGTTTCTTTGAATTTTTTAACTCGTTCGGCTGCTAATTTTTCAGCTTCTTTTTTTTGTTTTATAGAGGCTTCTTGCTCAATTTTTACTAATTGGGCTTGATGCTCTCTATCTTGTTTTAAAACTTTAGCTTTATAAACCTCTTCAATTTCTTTTTGTCTAATAGCTGATTTTTGTTTTTCCTCAGTTTCTAATTTTTTTCTAAGTTCTTCTGCTTGATGCTTAAAACCATCTTGTATTAGAAAAGTTTTATTACAATGTGGGCATTTAATTTCTTGTTTACTGTTCATTTATGCTCCTTTTTTTTTGGTTGTATTTTTTTCATAAATTTTTTATTCTTTTTTAATTTCTCCTAAGGTATCAATTACTGATCTTTGTCTAGCATAAGCACAATTTTTACAGCTTTTATTTGACTCGGGAATCTTATCTGTGTTAATAGTTTCTATCATATTTTGTATCTCATAATCTAAATAATCAGTTTCTATTTTATGATGAATTAAAGTTTCAGAAAATTTAATTTCAGCATTAAATCCTTCTTCAACATCTAGGCCATTTACTACATACAAGTAACTGTCATCTGATATTCCATACTCCAAGTTCATTCCTTTCATTAAATAAGCATAAAAATCTAACTGAGTTTTATAACTTCCATGATACCCACTTTTATCAAAGTAAGTATCTTGTGAAACTTTTTTAGGACTAGCTTGTGATTTGTAATCTACAACTATTAACTCTTTTGTTTTAGTATTAAGCCAAACATCGTCAATTCCTCCTTGAAGAATTATATTGGTATCTTTAAATTTATACTTAAGTCCATGATTTTTAGATTCTCTCCATACATCTATAATTTGCCACTCCTTCTCTTCTTTTTTGCTATTCATTATTTTTGTTATGCCAGCATCGTATGGAACGATATGCTCAAGCCCATCCTCAATTAATTTTCTGTGTGGCTTTTGAATTTTTCTACATTCATCAAATTCTTTTTTTAAAAGTGTATCAGTTAATTCATTTAGTTTAAATTGGGGCATACCTGGTGATTGTAAACCTTTAACTAGTCTTAAATAAAAACATCTGGGACAATCTTTAAATTCTCCAAATCTACTTCTACTAATTTTAAAATCATCTTTTTGATTTGGTTGATAAATTCTACATTTTTGACTGATTAATCCAGTTGCCTCAACATACTCACCTTTAGTATTTCTTTTTAAATCAATCATTAATGTACCGACCTTGCTTTTTGTGCGGCTTCAAATTCTATTTTACCTACCACTAACCTAAGAGTAGTCATGATTTTTTCCCATTTATGATTGTGTTGATTGGGATTAAGCCAAGGTAAATCGTCATATTTTAAATCTAGCATAGAACACAATACGGTATCAATGTTAGTTAATAGCTTTTGTCTCTCTTCAGGGCTGTTTTCATAGAACAATTGTATCAATTTATTATGTTCTTCGCTGCTTGGTAGTTTTATAATCTTTTTCTTACTCATATTGCCTCTTTCTGAAACAGAGGATTATTTGGTATAAAAATGAATTTACTAAGAATTAACTTTCTCATTACCAAGATAAACCTTTGTTCTTTAAGTTTATTTTATAGGTAAATATTTATGAAAATTATCCCAACCTTCTTAATAACCTTGAAAAGTTATTAAGGCTTCGTCAGAATTTACATTAAGGATTAGTAAATATA
>JAQBUY010000119.1 GCA_027623775.1 Pseudomonadota bacterium | reverse complement strand
ATAATTCAATATTCATTTTTATAGCAACCTTATTTAAGTAAGAGGTTTTAAATTGGAAGGGGTGTACAATTCTATTATAGATAAGTTCTAATATTTTTCTCTGAGATGTATTCAGAGCAGAGATAAAATAAATATTTAAACTACTGAAAAAATTATGATTATTAGATAAGTGTTTTAAAAATCTATCCTGGAATGCCTTCTGGTCTTCAACTAAATCTATTTTATTAACTAAGAGCATGAAATCTTTATTTTTCTTTTGAAGTTCACCTATGAGAGTTAAATCAAGTCTGGACTCACTAGTTGCTTCAAGCATTAATATAATTAAGTCAGAATTGTATAAGGATTGTTCGCTCTGTTTTATTGAAAGACTTTCCACAATGCCTCTCTTTCTATTTGATTTAGCCCTTATAAAACCAGCGGTATCAATAATATCTAAATTTAAATTTTTGTAAGATATTGCCCACTCTACCGCATCTCTAGTTGTATGTAATGAATTATGCGTGAGCGCTAATTCTTTATTAACCAAGATATTGAATAATGTGGATTTACCAGTATTTTCTTTTCCAAAAATAGATACGCTTTTATTAATTGTCTCATCTTCTTTAAGTATGTTTTTCTTATCATAAATTATATTTTTTCTAATTTCAGTAAAACCATCTTCATTAAATCTATAAATAGAATTATATAGATTAGATACAATATCTAACTCTTTTTTAATTTTACTATTTAAATACAAAACTAAAGGGAATTTCAAAGCATGAATTTTTTTTGAAACTTGTAAATCTATATCTTTATATTCATCCTTAACCACATATATAAATTCGATGTTATTTAAATCTAAATGTTTAATTCTATTAAATATTAGATTAAAATTTTTTAAATCATCGTAACCAGGAGTATCATAAATATTAAATAATGACTCTTTTGTTAAAATTTTTTGTTTAATAATATCGACCGTTGTATGAGGTTGGTTTATTGAAATGGTTTTTCTATCTTTAGTAAAAAGATTAAAAAAATAAGATTTACCAACATTGGTTCTTCCAATTATTAGATAATTATTCACCTAGTATGTATACAACATCTTCATTCTTAAGATAGTAATTACCATGTGAATATCCAACAGCATTTATATCATTATTTTTAAATTTTATGGTTTTCAAAGTATTTAAGAAATCACTATTAAGATCATAAGTATTTATATGATCTTCGTCGATTACCAATAAATTTGAATTAACCAAAGATAAAAATGATGGTGATATCAATTGGTGATTAGATTTTTTAATTAGCTTACCCGTAGTTGCTTCTAATGCATATATATTATCTTTAGTAAGCAAAATAATAGCATTTGAATATAAAATATAATCAATTATTATTTCATTAATATCTATTTCCCATAAAATTTCATCATTATTAATTTGAAAATTAAACATTTTTCCATCTTCGCTTACAAACAAAAATCCACTTTCAATAAGAATTGGTGTATTCACTAACTTAGAAATTTCTCCAATAGAAGAAAGAATATTCAAACTATCTAAAACAAAATTATTTAAAAAATTAAAATTTTTAAGATCAATGATGGCTAGTGTACTTGAATTAATATTATGAAATAAAGTATCTCCATAAATATTTACATCATAGTTTTTATTCTTATAACCGAAATTTATTTCTATGCTGTCAGGGGTATTAAATAAATTAGTCATTTCATCATAAATAATTAATTTGCCATTCAGATCTAAAAATAGAAATTTACCATTTTGAGATGTGATAAAGTTAATTTTCTTATTTACGGTATTTAAAAATTCGAATGTCCAATCATTTTTAATTTTGAAAATTTCACCGTTAGTAGAAATTACAAATAATTGATTTTTTTCTAAAATAATTTTAAAGAAATGATCCTTTTTTTTTATAAACTGCTTTGGTAAAAAAGACTTAGAAATTAAATTTGAATCACTGTATAAATTAAGAGAATATTTCTTAGAAATGTAAATGATACTATTGTCAAACTTAACAAAATTAGAAATACTATCATTTTTAAAAATTTTATTTATTTTAGAGAAATCATTTATTTTCAAATTCCCCCTAGGGTCATGAAAGATATCAAAATTTTCAAATAATTTTGCTTCAATAGATTCAATTTTTTTATCTGATTTTATAATTTTATTTTTATCTAAATAAACAATTTCTTTTGTAGGAATATAATCTTTATCTACAGTTCCAAGGTAATCCTTGTTACAGGCAGATATCAGCAATAAAAATATAATTAACCTAAATATCATTCAAATAAAGACTGACCGCATTTGAAAAAAAATTACTGATAGTGTTTGTTTTAAGATCATGTTTTTTAATTTTACTTAAGTTAGAATTTAAATAATAGATTGATGAAGTTTCATTAAAATAATTACTTAACTGTAATTCATTTAATTTGGTTAAATCTTTTTTTAAAATAGCATGCTTTAATGTGATTAAGTCTTTTTCAAAAGCATTGTAATCCTCAAGTTGATTTATTAAGGTAAGTTTTAAGTCGGCAAAAAATTTAATATCAGGATTTTTATTGGTTGAAAGAAAATTTAAATTAGAATTAATTTTATCTTGATCTAAATCGTTATAAGTATTAGCTAAATATAAATCAAAATAAGATTTAGTTTTATTGGTATCCGAGTAATGAATATATGTATAAAATATACTCGCTCCTAATAGAACTGTAACCAGTAAGGCCAAATATCTAATATTTATGTTTTTTAATATTTCCATTTAATTGAGCAACCTATACTAGGAAACTGATCATAATTTGTATACTTTTTTTCACTTATCTCATTCATAGCATAAAATAGCTCTCTTTTGCCTATTTTCTCATCTTTGCCATATGAATCTACTCTTCCCCTGTACTGAAGAGATTTTTCACTATTGAAACCAAAAAAATCTGGTGTGCATAAAGCATTAAAATGTTTTGCAATTGATTGGTCGAAATCTATTAAATAAGGAAAAGAGAAGTTGTTTCTAATAATCTGTTTTCTTAAGTTTATATGAGAATCTTCACTATAAGATTCCTGATCATTTGACATGATGGCCAATGAATTAATGCCAATAGAAAGTAGCATATCAACTTCATACTTTATTTTTTTTTCAATAGCCCTAACATATGGGCAGTGATTACATAAAAACATAACAACTAAGCCATTTTTACCAAAAGAATCATAAAAATTTACTTCATTGTCATTTAAATCTTTCAGTAGAAAATTTTTAGGAATCCAGTTAAATTTACAACTTGCAGAATTTATAGGCATTTCTTATAGTATATAACATTGAAAATATTAAAGTTAAATAATAATTCTACATTTAATGAATTTGTTCCTAAGCATTTTTTTCAATTAGTTTTAAGTTTCTATTCTATTGGGATTTCTATAAATTTATGGAAGAACTATTCCATTAAAATTGGAAATGATAATAAAAACAAATATACCAATGTAATATTTTATAAGAAAAACTTTTCGTATCCTATAATTAAAATTAAATATT
>JAQBUY010000118.1 GCA_027623775.1 Pseudomonadota bacterium | reverse complement strand
ACTGTTGGAGCAACTTTTTTCTCTTTTAATTTTTCTAAATGTTTTATGATCACGTCAGTTTCTTTTTTATTAATATTTCGTATATCTTGTTCGGTTGAAACGTCTAGATATTCAAATTTAATAACCTCACCAATAGGTTTTACTCTCATACGAATTGCTTGAAGATCTGAATTATAAAATGTTTTACTGCAATATTCTATATGCTCAGGATATCCTCTAAAATGTTTTTTTAATCTAGTATCAAAATTAGCAATACTTTGGAAAAAATCTAAAATAGATGTTTTAACATTAAATGTTTCTAACCTTGTAAGTGCATCTGATTCCTTGGAGATATTTGTTTTAAAAACTTTTCTTAAATCATTTAGTCTTGCATTATTTACCAATGTTGCTGCTTGATAAGATTGTAAGTTACTAAATTGTTTGTTATCTCCCAACACCAATATCTTTTTTGCTCTTATCAAAGCTGGAAATGCCTGTGCAATACTAACTTGTGAAGCCTCATCTATAATTATTAAATCAAACATATCCTTGTCTAATTGGATATATTCCGCAAAATCTCTTACACTTGAAATTATACATGGAAAGGCACCTTTAAGTTTGGAGAATTGATTTTTTGGAAATTTCTGTTTACTACGAATGATTTTACTTAATGTAATAGCGTTATTTCTATTAGTGTCATAAAATTTTATAATTCTTCCATCTAGAATATTTGTCATCTTACTTGTGTGTAAAGACTGGAGCTTTTCCATTAACGATGTATAATCAAATCTTTCCTTAATATTAAAACTGTTAGAAAAAAAATCTTCCATCTCATAATATTTTTTTATAGCTTCTTTTTTTTGATTTTCTATTTGAGAAAATATATTTTCAAAAATGCTTTCTATGTTCTTTGAATTTATGGATAGATTTTTTAAATTAATAATATCTATTTCCAATACTTTAAAAAAGTTTGAATATTTAGAAGATTTCTCACATAGATCTTTTAATACACTAACATTTTCACAGCCAATTATTATTTTACAAACCTTATCAAAATCGTATTTTTTACATAATCCTCTAACCACTTCATATTCTTCATTTACATTTTTAATTTTATCATCATCTAATTTTAGATCTATTTTTTTATCAATACCAACAACTGACTTTGCTTGTTCTGAAAGGTATTCAATTCTGTCTCCTTTAAACATTGTTCCAAGAAAACCTGATCTCATTTCACTATATTCATCCATAACTGCTCTTAATTTAGTTAAGTTTTTTATTGATGGTTTTTTAAAAAAGAGAAGTGATTTAAAATTTGACCCTGCTTGATTTATATAAATATTAAGTACATTTAGATGATCTAGATAATCATTAAAACTTTTTAAATCTTTTAATCCAAACCAGTTATCTTTAAAATTTTCTACTAATTCTTCAGTTTCTTCAATGTCATGAAGCTTATCTATAAAAATATTTAAATTTAAATCATCATTATTATCATCAAGATTTAATTTATTAATGTTTTGTTTAAGTGACACTGAGTCTATAAATAAATCATTTGGTCCAACTAATTTTTGTATTTCGAAAAATTCTTCAAATTTATTTTTGTTAATGTGTTGATAGTGATCTGTTTCTATTTTAACTCGATCGTTTATAACATCCGAAATATCTTTTATATCTTTGTCTATTTCGTTAATTCCATTCTTTTGTGCTCTATGAAATGTTCTAATATTGTCTATTGAACTTTTTGCTAAAATTTTATTATAAGTATTTCCCATTTTCCCCAACCTCAGAATTGGATTTTGCAAAGGATCTTTCCCTCTTACTTTATTCAAAGTTTGATTAATTTTATTTTCAACCACATCCAGAGCTTCCTTGGTATCCGATAAAATTAGAATAGATTTTCCGTTTAAAACATAGTCAAATGCTATTGCTGAAATTGTATGTGATTTACCAGTGCCAGGAGGTCCTTCAACAACAACATATTTGCATTTTGGATCTTTTAAGGACTTTAGAATTTTTAGCTGTTCAGGATTTAATGGGATAGGGCTAGTATAATTTAATCTTTCGTTAACACTCATCCCATCCCATGAGTCCTCTAAGCTTTCATTAATAACTTCTGGCTCATTCATTAAGAAGTCAGAGATGATACTTTTAAATAGCTCTACAATTTCACTATCCTCTCCTTCTGAAATCTTAGTTAGAATATCCTCAAAATCATTTATTAAGGCTTCATCTGATTTATCAAATACACAAATTGAACAGTTATTTGAAATTATAAATTCATTAGATGTTCTGGCATTAACATTTTTAGCAATTTGTTTTTCCGTGTTTGTAAGGTCTATATTACCTTCAAGTCTTAATTTTGGAATTATACTATTTATAATATTATTTAATCTTTCACTTAAATTTTCTTGTTCAGCAATATAAATTTTTCTTTCTTCATTAAAAATTTCAACTAATTTTTGATCTTTCTTTAAAACATCAAAAGCATATTTAACTGCATTTTTATTTACAAAAAGTTCATTTGAAAATGTTATTTCAAATTTACTCTCACTTGAAATTTCTTTTACTTCAATTTGCACATAGAATAATGGAAATTTTTTCCCCTCAACTTCTATTTGGGAAAAATATAAGTATATTTCCTTTTTATCTAAATTTTTTTTTGCATTAACAATTTCTTGTAGCTCGTAATATAAATCTTTAACTTGAATATTTTCAAAAAAATTTAATAAATTATTTGCAATATCATTTTTATTAAATAGTTGAGTAATTTTTTCTTTAGGCTTATCTTTTTTGTCAGCCAAAATATCATTAAAAATTTCAGGAATCCTCTCTACTAGAGGGTCTAAAATTAACTCTGATATGTTTTGCTCTAGTGTCCATTGTGATTCAATTTCATAATTACTTTGACTTCCTATCAAAGGTTTCATTTTATCTGAAATAGGCTCAATTATGATCTTTATTAAATCTTTTTTTATTATATCTACAATCTGATCATAAGCTTCATCAGCTTTATTTCTGTGTGAAACTGAAAATTCCTTGATTGTTTTATTGGCTAAATTAATAATTTTTTCTATGTCTTTTTCATCTATTTTTTTTACTAATTTTTTAATTAAATCTTGGGCTGTGTTATTAAGTTTAACACTATATTCTTCCTTTTTGATTGTGATTGGATTTTGAAAATTGGTATCTTTGTTTGCTAATTTTTTAATGAAAGTATTAAATTTTTCATATTTGGATAAATCAATACCTATCTTATAATTTTTTTCATTTAATCGAATATATCTTTTGGGAAATCTATTTGATTTAAAACCATCTTTTAAGAACTCCATGTAATATTTACAAAGCTCTTGTATAAAGTTAGACTGTGACTCTATTTTTAATACCATTAAATTTTATTCTAACAAAAAAATATAGATTATTAATGGAAATATAGCACCCATAACTAAGTTATTGCTCTAATATAACGGCATGCCTAGGCTTTAAATCAAATTCTGATTTTTTATAAGAGACTACGCTAGAGGTATAATCAATAAAGTTCC
>JAQBUY010000010.1 GCA_027623775.1 Pseudomonadota bacterium | reverse complement strand
TCCGATGTATAAAAATTATTAAATAAAAATTTTTTGAGTTCCAATACTAAAATTTTTGATTCAGGACTAAATTCAACTAAAAACTCTTTATAATTAATTACTTCGGATGCTGTATGTATACCAGAGTCAGTTATATTTTTTATTGTCTGTTTAAAAACATCTAAAATTAAAAAATTAATTATAAATCTTGTTAGGTTATTTCTAAAAATATCTAAATCAGTAATATCTTCCATTTTATATTTTGAAATTTCAAAAAAATATTTTAAAGATTTAATTTGAGCCTGTGAAATAGCTTTAGACCTTAAAGCATCATCAAAATCATGAGCAATATAGGCTATGTCATCGCAAACAGAAGCTACTTGAGCTTCAAGAGAGGGATTTAAACTTAAGTCAAAAATAAAATTTTTAGATAAATTAAAATCATATGAACTATTTAAAACTGGTCCATTGTGCTTAATGATACCGTCTAAAGTTTCCCAAGATAAATTTAATCCTTCATAATCAATATATTTCTTTTCAAGCAAAGTGACTTGTCTGAAAGATTGGATGTTATGATTAAATTTTTTATCAATTTCTTGAACAATAATTTCTTCGCCTGCATGGCCGAAAGGAGTGTGCCCCAAGTCATGAGAAAGAGCTATAACTTCAGACAAATCTTCATTTAAGCCTAATCTTCTCGACAGAGATCTAGAAAGCTGAACAACTTCTAAAGTATGTGTTAATCTATTTCTATAATAGTCACCTTTTTCAAACATAAAAACTTGGGTTTTGTCTTTTAACTTTCTAAAAGCAGTAGAATGAAGGACCCTGTCTCTATCACGTTCAAAAATATCTCTCACATCGGTCTTTATTTCTTTAAGTCTACCTTTGGACAAATCATTTTTAACTGATAAATTAAAATACATATGGTTGATATTAATATAACAGATAGTGCTATAAGTAAAATTCAAGAAGTCCTTAAGAGTCAAAATAAAAATTTCTTTAGAATTAAGGTAAAAGGCGGTGGATGCTCAGGATTTCAGTATATTTTTAAAACTGATAGCGAATATTCAGAAGAAAAAGACAATATCTACAAACTTAAAGAAATTGATATTGTTATAGATAAGAAGTCTCTTCCATTTATTAAAGACTCAGAATTAGACTATAAGAATGAATTAGTAGGCTCAAGCTTTTCGATCACTAACCCAAATGCAAAAAATTCATGTGGGTGTGGAAGTTCATTTAGTATCTAAAAGTGAAAATAATATCTTGGAATGTTAATTCTATAAGAGCGCGCGAACCATTAGTTGAGGAACTAATTCATAAAGAAAATCCTGATATTTTATGCCTTCAGGAATTAAAAACAGAAGATAAAAATATTATAGACAATTTTTTCAAATCACATGGCTATGAAAATATTAGTGCAACACAAAAAGCTTATAATGGCGTTGCTATTGGATATAAAAATCAAAACACAATAAGAACTATTGATTTAGATGATCTCAATACCCTACAAGCAAGAAATAATTGTATTTTAATAGAGGATCAAAAAACCGTCATTCTTAATTGCTACTTTCCAAATGGGAATCCAATAGGAACTGATAAATTTGAACTAAAAAAAAATTGGATGGAGGTAATGCTAAAACATCTAAAAAAACTTAAAAGAGAATATAATGTTATTATTACTGGAGATTTTAATGTCATTCCTCATGATTTAGATGCTCACGATATTAAAAAATATAAAATTGATGCACTAGCATCAAAGGAAGCAAGAAAATTTTTCTTTAGTTATAAAAATTTAGATTTAATAGATCCTTTTGAATTTCAAGATAAAATTTCAACATACACTTTTTTTGATTACAAAACTTATAAATTTGGCAAAAACGAAGGCATAAGAATAGATTTTTTTCTTATATCCCCTTACTTATTTAAAAAAATAAAAGACACGAGAGTCTTAAAAGAATATAGAGACATGGAAAGACCATCTGACCATTGCCCTATCTTATTAGAATTAGATATCTGAGTAAGTTCTTTTTTCTTTTTTTGCTCCAGGTTGAGTGAGCGCTCCTAAATAAGCAGGACCAACTGTTTGAGCATATTTCCATAAGGCACCTGAAGTAAATTCAGGTTCTTTAGGTTTCCATTTCTTCTTCCTCTCAGCAAGGATTTCATCGGAAACATTTAAGTTTAAAATATTTTTTAGAGCATCTATTTCTATCTCATCTCCGTCTTCCACTAAAGCAATTGGGCCACATTCAAAAGCTTCAGGACCAACATGACCAATACAAAAACCTCTAGTACCCCCAGAAAAACGACCATCTGTAATTAAAGCAACTTCTTCTCCTAAACCCTGTCCATAGATTGCACTTGTAGTTGAAAGCATTTCTCTCATACCAGGACCACCTTTTGGACCCTCATATCTAATAATAAGAACATGACCAGACTTAATTTTTCCTTCTAAAACTGCACTCAGGGCATCTTCTTCGCGTTCAAAACAAATAGCATTACCTTTGAAGTGAAGTCTTTTAAGACCTGCAATTTTAACAATAGCTCCATCAGGAGCTAACGAACCTTTTAAGCCAACAATACCACCTGTTTTACTAATTGGTTTATCAATTGGATAAATAACATCTTGATTTTTTGGTATCTCAACATCTTTCACATTTTCAGCCAAAGTATTTCCTGTAACAGTCATACAAGATCCATCAATTAAACCTCCATCAATTAAAATTTTAATTAAAACAGGAACTCCCCCTATTTCGTATAAGTCTTTAGCAACATATTTTCCGCCTGGAGCAAGGTTACCAATATAAGGCGTTGATTGAAAAATTTTAGTTACATCTTCTAAATTAAAATCTATTCCTGCTTCACTAGCCATTGCCGGTAAGTGTAGGCCTGCATTAGTGGAACCGCCTGAAGCTGAAACAACTATAGCAGCATTAATTAAAGATTGTTTCGTCACGATATCCCTAGGACGAAGATTTTTTTCAATAAGCTCCATTACTGTTTTTCCACTTTCATATGCATATTTATCTCGACTCACGTAAGGAGCTGGAGTCATAGCAGATCCAGGAAGCGCTAATCCTATAGTTTCAGATACACAGGCCATAGTGTTTGCAGTAAATTGACCACCACATGAACCTGCAGAAGGACAAGCTACACATTCTAAATCGTGAAGTTCTTGATCAGTCATTTCTCCGTTAGAGTGTTTTCCTACAGCTTCAAAAACATCAACTACTGTTACGTCTTTTCCTTTATAAAAACCTGGTAAAATAGAACCTCCGTACATAAAAACAGAAGGTACGTTTAAGCGAAGCATTGCCATCATTAAACCAGGTAAGGATTTATCGCACCCAGCTAGACCGACCAACGCATCATAGCAATGACCTCTAACAGTTAACTCAGTAGAATCAGCAATAATTTCTCTGCTAATAAGAGATGATTTCATACCTTCATGACCCATCGCTATACCATCGGTTACTGTAATAGTTGTAAATTCTCTAGGTGTTCCCTTGGCATCCCACACACCCTGCTTGGCGGATTGCGCTTGTCTAGAAAGAGATATATTGCAAGGAGCCGCTTCATTCCAAGTAGTAACAACACCAACAAAAGGTTGATTAATTTGTTCTTCCGTCATGCCCATCGCATAATAATAAGATCTGTGTGGAGCTTTTGTAGGCCCTACAGACACATGACGACTAGGTAAATTCTTTTTATCAACCATATTAGATGTTACTCAATATACTATTGATTTTAATTAATTCTAGTTTTATTGCTTCGAGTCTTGATGTGTTCTGATCAATCAAATCTTCTGGAGCTTTTTCGATAAAATTAGTATTTGATAAATTTCTAGAAATAGAAACCTCTTCTTTATCTAAATTAATTTTATTTTTAGATAGTTTTTCTTTAATTTTTTCAAAATCTAAATTTTCAAAAAGAATTTGAAATTCTTTATCTTTAAAAGGCAATGTTACAGAATTACCAATAGAGGAGTTTTTTAATTTTTTTCTTGTCATGAATTCAAAGATATCTTTATTAAAAGAAAGAATTTCTTGAAGTTGAGCATCGGGTGAATATAACTCTATTTTTTCATCTTTTTTAATTTCGAAAAGTTTTTCCAAAGATCTGATTTCTTCAACAAACGATATAAATAAATTTGCTTTTTCTAATGAATTTTGATCAATATTAATATTGATTTCTTCCCACTGCGTTGTCATTAATATCGTATGATTATTTTTTTGCCATAACTTTTCTGTTATAAAAGGTACGATAGGATGAAGTAATTGAAGTAATGAATTAAAGACTAAATGAAAAGTATAAGCTGTTTCTTCACGGTCATCGCCATCTAGTAATGTCTTTGAAATTTCAATATACCAATCACAAAAACTATGCCAGGTAAAATGATAAAGTTTATTCGCAACTTCATGAAATAAGTAACCTTGATAGAGTTTTTGAATTTCTTTATTAGTTTTTTGCAATTCATCTAAAATCCAAAGATTAAAAATATTCTTAACTTCTATTTTAGTCTGATTTTTTAAAGGATAGACATTCTTAAATTCTGCATACTTAAATGCGTTTACAACTTTAGTTATAAAATTTCTATAACCAGCAATTCTCTGCTCACTTAATCTTAAGTCTCTTCCTGGTGTATTAAGAGAAGTTAAGGTAAATCTTAAAGTATCAGAACCGTAGCGATCAATAATTTCAAGAGGATCGATAACATTTCCTTTTGATTTTGACATTTTTTGACCCTTTTCATCTCTAACAAGAGCATGAATATAGACAGTTTTAAAAGGGGTCTCTTTCATAAATTTATTACCCATCATCATCATTCGAGCAACCCAAAAAAAGATAATATCAAAACCGGTAACTAATACAGAGTTAGGGTAGAAATTATCTAAAACTTTATTATTTTCTGGCCAACCTAATGTTGAAAAAGGCCACAAAGCAGAAGAAAACCAAGTATCAAGAACGTCTTTGTCTCTTTTTAAAATGATTTTATCAGCTTTGTAATAATCTACAGCTTCAGCTCTCGCTAATTCTTCTGTCTCTGCACAAAATACTTTTCCATCAGGTCCATACCAAATAGGTATTTGATGTCCCCACCAAATTTGTCTAGATATACACCAAGGCCTGATATTTTCCATCCATTGGAAATAAGTTTTGTCCCAATTAGAAGGAAAAAACTCTGTTTTTTTTGACTTTACGGCTGTAATGGCTTCTTTAGCTAGTTCTTTAGCATTACAGTACCACTGAAATGTTAAGTATGGTTCGATAACAGTATTAGAACGGTCGCCATAAGGGATAGTCGTTTTATAATCCTCAACCTTTTCGATAAGACCCATTGAATCTAATTCTTTAACTATTTTTTTTCTAGCTTCAAACCTATCTAAGCCAATATAGTCCGATGAACAATTTTCGTTTAAACACCCATCTTCATTAAGAATATTTAAAAGCTCCAAGTTGTGTCTTTTACTTACATCAAAATCATTAAAGTCATGAGCTGGGGTAATTTTAACAGCACCAGAACCTTTTTCAGGATCTGAGTAGTCATCAAAGATTAAAGGAATTTTTCTATCAGTTAAAGGAACGCCAAATGTAATGTCTTTAAGATGATTAAATCTTTCATCTTTTTGATTGACTGCAATTGCCATATCTCCAAAAATTGTTTCAGGTCTAATAGTTGCTACGGTTATATATTCACCATTAGAAGCTAAATACTTAATGTAATAAAGCTTTGTACTAACATCAGTTTGAATAACCTCTAAGTCAGAAATAGCTGTTTTGAATTTAGTATCCCAATTAACTAAAGCTTGGTCTTTATAAATTAAACCTTCTTTATATAAACTTACAAAAACTTTTCTTACGGCCTCTGAGAGACCTTCGTCCATGGTAAATCTTTCTCTAGACCAATCAGCTGAACTACCTAATCTTTTTAACTGATTAATAATAGTAGATCCTGATTCTTCCTTCCATTCCCATACTTTCTCAATAAATTGTTCTCTAGTAAGATCTTTTCTATAAATATTTTCTTCAGCTAGATTTCTTTCGACTACCATTTGAGTGGCAATACCTGCATGGTCAGTTCCGGGCTGCCATAATGTGTTATGACCATTCATTCTATGGTAACGGATTAAAATATCTTGAATTGTATTATTCAAAGCATGACCCATATGAAGAGATCCCGTAACATTTGGAGGTGGGATACAAATAGAGAAATTTTTATCGAAATTATAAGTAGGTTCGAAGCATTTTTTATCTAACCATTGTTGATAAATTTCAGCTTCGTATTTTTTTTTGTCTTGGAAATCATCCATAGACTAAAAAACGAAAGGCTCTTCAATTATATATTTGTAAATATATTCAGCTACAGCTTCATCTAAAATAAATCTTGAACATGTTTCGTCCGCTTTAACATATTTAACAATTTTATGTTTAAGTTCTTTATTGTCAATTATACAAACTAGTGTTGTTCCAGGATTCATTTTAAGAATAATATTATTGGGTTCTTGATCGAGAGCGCCATTAATAATTATTTTAGAATATTTAGTAAAGTCAAAAGATTCATTTTCAAAAATCTCATTAATAGTATTAGATAATAAATTACACTGGAAAAAATCTTTAGATAAATTTTTTTTAAATATAGGTAACATGACGTCAGAAGTTTCAATGCAGTCTACATTTAGAGCTAATTGAGACATGACTGCTGTACTAATACCAATAGAAGATCCAACCTCTAAAATATGAGAATTTTTAATATCTCCTAATGATTGTATTAGATTAGCGGAAGTTAAAGGTGGTAGCAAAAATCTACCATCACTATGACGAATTAAGATATCAGAATAAGATAGATGTCTTAAATCTTCCGGATAAAAATTCTCTCTTTCCATATTTTCATAAATATCAACCAAATCATAATTTGAGATACGATTAGCTCTTAATTGGTTGAGTACCATATTTGTTCTAGCTTCTTGAAAATTCATAATTAGAGATTATCAATATAATATTATTGATACACAATCAAATTGCATAATAGCCACATTTAAGTAATATCAAGATATATGACAATCATTATTATTAAATTTTTACATTTTTTAGCTCTATTTGCAGCTGGAGGTATAGGTGTTGGAGGCGCTGTTGTTCAATCCACTTATATTAAAGAAGGGAAGATTCCAGAACCACACCTAGGAAAAGCTTTTAGAATATTAGGATTTGTAGGTCTGATATCTATAGCTACTTTATGGATTACTGGGATGATACTAGCGCAATCTTTGTATGGTGGTTATTCAATAAATACAGCTTTTACAGTTAAGATTATTGGAGCTGCAATTGTTCTGATAGGATCTTGCATATCCAACTTTCACGTTTACAAATCTTTTAAAAATCAATCTCCTCCTAATCCGAAATTAATGAAAATGATGATGAGTTTAGGAAGATTTGGTTTAATTTTAGCTCTTGGCGGAGCAGCAGCAGCTTTTCTTTAAAGTAAGTTACAATAACAAAAGCATGTAGTGTTGTGCTAAAGAGAAAAATCCTATAAAAATATATTTTATGGCCCGCTGGCAGATTGGTTATGCAGGGGATTGCAAATCCTCGTAGCTCGGTTCGATTCCGGGGTGGGCCTCCAAATAACACACCTCAAGTTATTTAATGCTAGGGTCGAAAAAAACTTTGTATGGCTTTAAATGCTAAAATTATTTGAAAGAAATTTACTTAATAAGACACGCTGAGTCAGAAGCTAATATTGCTGACGATTTAGATAATCCAACACATTATTTTGATGCGAAAATTACAGCAAAAGGAAGACTACAAGCCAAACAAACCTATAAAGATCTAAAAAATTTGGATTTTGATTTATATATCTGCTCTCCTTTAACGAGAACATTGGAAACTTTTTCTATAGTTTTTCCAGAAAAAAAACCATTCATTTCAGATTTGGTCAGAGAGCATTTATATCATTCTTGTGATGTAGGAAGACAACCCATAGAATTAGAAAAAGAATTCCCTAATTTTAATTTTAGTAATCTTAAAAAATTCTGGTGGAATCAATATATTCCTATTGATGAAAAAATAATAATTCAAGAGTCGTATAATGATATTAAAATAAGATTAGATAAATTTAAAGAATGGCTAGATAGTAAAGAAATAAAAAAAATTGCCGTGATAAGTCATGGAACATTTTTAGGTCAGATAACTGGCAGGATGTTAAATAACTGCGAACATTTTATTTGGAAATACTAATAAAAACCTATTTCAGCGATACAAATATCAGCTTGATAATTATCAAAACCTGCTAAAACTCCAATAGTTTTAATTTTTTGATTTAAAATAGTTTTTGGTTGGTAAAAGTTAGATCTTTTAAAATCTTCAAATGGTGCTTTTATTAAAGTCCAATTGGATGAAGCTTCAAAACTAAAACTATAATACTGCCATGGAGCTAATGTTAAGGGTGTTCTGATATGTAAAAAATATCTTTTATTATTGCCAAAGACTTTAATATAAACACCTTCGAAATCTTTAGCTTTCATAATTGGTTTTATTGGAGCTACAATTTGAATAAAACCTCCATTGTTTTCTGTAGTAACATTTCCTTGCATTCTATAACAAGATTTACCAGAAATATTATCTTTAGAAACATTTCCCTGGGAAAGACCGCCCATGACTCCATCAGTAAAAAAGGACCATTCTTGACCTTGCAAGGTTTTATCTGAATTGGTTAAATCATCTAATACGAACATTTCCTTACTTAAAACTATAGTAGTGATGAAAGTAAAGATAAGAAAAAAATTATAAGATCTAGAAATCATAACATAAGGTCACTCTGAATAATTTTACAATATTTAATTTGAGATATCTATGAATTTATTAAATTCTTTTTGGTTTTCATCAAACTGATCAGGCAACTTTATACCAAATTGAGCTTTCTCAAGATCGATCACCTTATAGAAATCGCCTCTGAGCTTGTCCCATTTGTAAAAACCATAATAAACAAGCATGACGTTATTTGTAAAAGAATTTATCCATTGATTAACTTTTTCAGTTTGAGCATCAATAGCTCCAGCGATCATATGTTTGGTAAGCTCACTTTTTAATTTTTTATGAGATGAGGCATAACTTGTTTCAAGTTTACTCTCTGGATTTGGAGTATGTTTTGGAAAGTTTTTTCTAATTACAATATTAATAAATCTATTTCTCATATAACTAGTTTCAGGGAGTGTTGATTTATTTAACATCATCCATCTATGGTAATGAATTTGAAATGCTAAGGCCTGCCCATCTGCTAAATAACTATAATCATCTTCAATTTTTTCTTTTATGAAAGATTTATCAAAACTCGGATTTTCTATTTCAAAAATTGACTCATAAATCATTTCTGAAGCTTTCTCTAAAATAGATTGGTCAATAGTTTTTGGAGATGATTTTTTAAATACCACTCCAAGAGAAATAAGATAGGCATTTTTTGTTTCTATTGTTTCAAATACATCATGAGTTAAACTAATAAGATTTGTAATATCCATTAAAAAACCTTTAGGGTCATCTTGCCAAACAAATTCTAATGGATGGCTATCGAATATAGGATTAAGCATAAATTTATTATAAATATTGATGTACTCTTGTTGTGTAGCCGTTTGGTTTTGAATTTCAGGTGTTTCGTAAACTTGAGTTAAAGCCAGAACAAAACTAGCCATCAGTTTTTCAATATCACCAATAGGATAATGTTTATTTTGAGACCATGACTTTAGATTATCATCTAGTGTGCTGTATAAAATAGAAGGCATCATTATTCTTCCTTATCAAGCTCTTCAACAATTGCTTCATTTTCTTTTTCTAACTCACTTACGATAGCCTCATCAAAAGTTTCACAAGTTTTATATTTATCAACAATTACCTGAAGAGCAGGTTGAATTAATGTTTTAACTACGTAGTCATGATTATTCACTTCAGCATCTTCAATAAAATCTATTAATATTTCTGTTGTTAAGGGTGTTGTTTCGGTCATTGTGAATCTCTTTCTATTTTAAAGAAAAATTATAGCAGATGTTAGCCAATTGATTAAATTTTAATTAATTATAGTATTCCTGACTTGTTTAAATTTTTTTATAAAAATTCTGGGCTGCTTTTTATTGGTTTCTTGACGGCATTTGGATCGGGATTTGGTCAAACTTATTTTATCTCTTTATTTGGTGGTTACTTTAGAGAGTTATTAAATTTAACAAATGGAGAATTTGGAAGTTACTATTCTATAGCAACTATATTAAGTGCTATTAGTTTAATTTGGGCTGGTAAGTTAATTGATAATATCGAATTAAGAAAGTATGTCGTTACAATTGTTATTGGACTTTCACTAACCTGTTTGCTTGTTAGTAGTATCATAAATGTCTATATGCTTTTTATAAGCTTATATTTTTTGAGATTATTTGGACAAGGACTTATGGGTCATACCTCAAGAACTACTATGGCAAGATATTTTGACAAAGATAGAGGTAAGGCTTTAGCGGTATCGAGTTATGGTTTAGCATTTGGTGAAATGTTTTATCCTATTATGGTCGTTCTTTTAATAAGGTTAATCGGATGGAGATTTACTTGGTTAGTTTCTTCAATATTTATCATCATATTTTTCGGCATGGGTTTATGGTATGTTTTAAGAAACCATAGTCAAATACATAAAAAATTTTTAAATACTCAAAAAGTTCAAGAGGGAGTTTCATGGAAAAGAAGAGATGTTCTGAGGGATATTAAATTTTATTGTTATTTACCTAGCTCTCTCTTAATGCCCTTTGCAGTCACAGGATTTTTTTTTCATCAAGTGCATATAGCACCCCTAAAAGGCTGGGATCTAAATTTAATAGCTATGGGTTTAATTTTTTATGCTGTATTTTCAATTATTGGTTCAACTGTTGCGGGACTATTGGTTGACAAATACAATGGGAGAAGATTAATGCCTTATTTACTTTTCCCCTTCCTTATAGTTTTAATATTTTTAATGTATTTAAAGGGCACAATTATATTATTTATATATATGTCAGTGATAGGATTAACCCAAGCAGTTGGTGAAAATGTGTCTGGATCGTTATGGGCAGAAATGTATGGAGTAAATAATTTAGGATCTATAAAGGCTTTAATGAATTTTTTTGGGATATTAGCATCAGCCGCCTCACCTTTTATTTTTGGGATAGTTTTAGATCAAGGGGACACATTAAACATCTTAATACTTGGAACAATCATCTTAATCATTATCTTTTCTTCATTAAGTTATTTAGGTAAATTCATTAAATGACATAGCCTAACTTAAAAGCCTCGATTGCAATTTGTGCACATCCCCTTGAATCAGACAATGCATCGTGATGCCTTAAAGGTATTCTCAAATTTTTACAGACTGTGTTAAGTTTATTATTTTCAAAATCCCAAAATTTCTTAGATATTTGAACAGTATCTGCAAAATTTTGATGAGGTATAGGTAATCTATAGTGATTACAACAAGCGTGTAATACACTTTTATCAAATGGAGCATTATGAGCAAAAAATAAATCAATTTCCTTCAGGTCTTTCCAGACAAGCTTCCATATCTTATCAAAAGTTTTTTCTTTTTTCACAATATCCCATGTAATTCCATGTATTTCTGTAAAAAAAAAATCAAAAGAAGGAGGTTTAATTAGATAAGATTTTTTATTTAAAATTTTTGTTTTATTAAAAATAACATAACCAATTTGACAAGCACTCTTTCTATCACTATTAGCTGTTTCAAAATCTATAGCTGCAAATAATTCCATAATATTATTTGATTTTAAGAAGCATATTATCAAAATATCCGTTAGAGCTTTTTTGAAATTTTTTTAATTTATTCCCAATATCAATTATAGATTTTTTATTACTATAAAAAATATGTCCGATAGTTGGGATATTTTTTTTTAATGATCCTGTAGAAATTGCAATATCAATAGGATCTTTTATTTTTTGAAAGAATAAAGAACTACCACATTTAAAACAAAAACCTCTCTTATAGTTTTTAGATGAATGATACCATTTTAAAGATGATTTTTTGGTTAGTTTAAAATTATTTAATATGGCTTTTGTATAACTGCTAAATTCTCCATTGGACTTCTGACACATAGTGCAATGACAAATTACAGCCTTTCTCGTTTCTTTATAAATTTTAAAAGAAACATTTTTACAAAGACAACTCCCTTGAATCATTTAGCTATTTCAGATTCTTGTTTTTTTATATTAAACTTAATTGGAGACATGCCTTTTTCTTTTTTAAATTCATAAGATTTAGTGAAAGTTTCTAGTTGCCACCCTTGCATTCTTTTTTGAAGAGATTCTATATTATCTAATTTCCATTGATTTAAGGTATTTTCATCTTTCCAAACTTGTTTTTCTTCGTTTGTTCTTGAACATCCATAACAATAACCAGTAATGGAGTCTGTTTTACAAATACTAATACAAGGCGAAGTAACTTTTGATTCTGTCATAATTGATCTCATAATTAACTATTATATATAAAAATTAATATTATATAGATTTTTATCATAATAAAATAATCTTAATTGGTATTTGAAAAATATTAAAATTGTTGTAGTTTATTCGCTCGTTCCGCAGTAGCTCAGCGGTAGAGCATTCGACTGTTAATCGACAGGTCGTAGGTTCGAATCCTACCTGCGGAGCCAGTAATATAGATGCCCTCTAAACAATTCACCGCTACAATTCTATTAATACTGGCAGCCCTTATATGGGGTACGGCATTTGTTGCTCAATCTACAGGGATGGAGTTTATCGGACCACTCACATTTACTAATATACGTTTTTTAATTGGTGCTCTTCTAGTTGCTCCCCTAGCATTCAAGGAAAGAGAATTATTTTTTAATGTTGAAGATGCTAAAAAAATAAAACTATATATCATTCTTTTTTTAACAGGCTGCTCATTGTTAATGGGTTCTTATTTGCAACAGTACGCATTACTTTACACAAAGATAGGAAATGCAGCTTTTTTAACAATACTGTACGTTCCTTTTGTTCCTATTATTTCTCGTTTTTTTCTCAAAAAGAAAATTCACTGGTCTATATGGTTTTCAGTTAGTATTTGTTTAATTGGCTCTTATTACCTAACTTCCCAAAGTGATTTTGAGGCAAAATTTGCAGATATACTAGTAGTTATTTGTGCTATCTTTTTTGCTATTCATTGTATTTTAATAGATGAGTTTTTTGAAATAATTGATGCCCCATTTACGTTAGCATCAACACAATTCTTTATATGTTTTATAATAAGTTTACCTTTAATTTTTATATTTGAGGAACCTACTTTATCTGGAATATATAAAGAGTTATTTGAAATATTGTATGTTGGTATAATGTCAACAGGAATTGCTTATACTCTTCAGATAATTGGTCAGCGGTATGTGAAGCCATCAACTGCTGCCATCACGTTTTCTTTAGAGGGTGTATTTGGTGCTCTATCTGCATGGATTATTCTTGGTCAATTTTTAACCTTTGTTCAAATGATTGGGTGTTTATTAATTATTGTGGGCGTCTTAATTGCTCAATTAATTCCTCTTATTAATCAAGAAGCAGCAGATCAAAGATTTTATGATAATTAACTTTTATAATTAGTTAGCAATTGCCAACTCATCAAAATTACTCGTATAAGCCGGACTAAGATTTGTTCTTTTAGTTAGGTGAAGGCGCTCATAATTCTCTTTTGCTATGGAAATACTACCTCCTCCATATCTACTATTGATCAAATCAAATGTTTTATTAAGTCTGGCTAATCTTTGGCTTCTTATTTTGCATTCGCTATCAAATAAGTCATTATTATAAAAATTTTCCAAATAAAGATCTGATAGAATTACTCCTGCTTTTTTGTAAAATATACCTTCTTGAAAAATACTTTGCAGAGCTTCTAAAGATTTATTAACTATATCAAAAATATGATTGGTTGGATTAATAAAAGAAAGTGTTTTTATGCAATGATATTGTTTTGTATTTTTATTAAATTTATTAGATCTGATGAAAACAGATATACTTTTAACTTGTAATTTTTCACTTCTGATCTTTTCAGAAGCTCGAGTAGCATAAGAGACTACTCTTTTTTCCAGATCATCTTTATTAGTAATGTAACTTTCGAAAGATCTAGAAACTATACATTGGTTTCTAATTGAAGATCCTGAGTTGAGATTCAGGCAAACCTCACCTTTCAACTCCCTATAAGTTCTCTCTCCAACTACTCCCAGATGCTGCCTGATCCATCTTGGATCTTTTTTAGATAAATCATCAGCTGTATATAACTGGTTCGATTTTAAGAAATCTGAAATACGAGCTCCAATACCCCAAATTTCTTGAACATCGAGTATTTTTAAAGCTAACTCTATTTCTTTTTTATTCATCAGACTTACAACTTGGGATCCTGCTTCATCTTTTTTTGCTAAAAAATTTGCAACCTTACAAAGAGTTTTATTGGGCGCAATACCAATACTTACTGGTACACCAATCCACTTATGGATAATATTCTTTATGTTTAGAGACCTAGAATAAAAAGATCTAGCTGAAAACTTATTTAAAACTAAAAAAGCCTCGTCTATAGAATAAATTTCTAAATCATCAGATAGTTCTTTGAGCACACTCATTACTCTTGCAGAAATATTTCCATAAAGATTATAGTTGGATGAATAAACATGTACCTTATTTTTTTTAACTAATTCTTTTATCTGAAAAAAAGGCATGCCCATCTTAATACCTACTTTTTTAGCTTGTGAACTTCTGGCAACCACACAACCATCGTTATTAGATAAAACAACTACGGGTTTGTTAAGGAGGTATGGGTTAAAAATAGATTCACAGGAAGCGTAAAAAGAATTGCAGTCCACTAAAGCTAAACATTGCATCGTTTAATGTTTAATAAATTGGTGAATAGCACTTGTCACCACTCCCCAAATAATTAAATCCTCTTTATTTTTAATCTCTATATTTGAATATAAAGGGTTTTCGGCCTTGAGTTGGGGATTGCCTCGAATATCAAATATCAATCTTTTAACTGTTAATTCATCAAAAATAGATGCAATCACAATATCTTTGTTTTTTGCATCAAGACTACGATCAACAATTAAAATATCTCCTTCATATATTCCTATATTAATCATAGAGTCCCCACCCACTCTAATAAGAAAAGTAGAAGCTTGATTTTTAATCAATAGCTTATCTATGCTTAAATTTTTTTCTAAATAATCATCAGCTGGAGAAGGGAATCCTGCAGAAACTTTAGAGATGACATAGGGTATAGAGTAAGAAGGTCGATCTATTTTGTTCATATTTTGTTCTTTTATACTAAATATTTATATAATAGTGAAGTTTTTAAAAAAATTACTGGGGATTATTATCGGAATCTTTAGATGAAGAAATTTGTTGATTGAGAATAGCTAGTTTTTCACAAAGACTTTTAGTGTTGTTTATAAAGGTATAGAGAATTAGATACATTCCTATGAAGATAATAATACTTTCGAAACTAAAAATATCTGGAGAATGAAGAAATACTTTATTAATAACAATTGAGCAAATAAAGCTAGTAACTAGGGGCGCTAGCCTAGAAAAAATAAGGAAGTTTCTTACCTGTATAGATCTTTGTTCAATTAAACTACTCATATATGTTATATATAATGCTTAAGTATTAAAGTAAATAACAATGAGTATAATAAAAAAAATTAATATAACCGCTAAAAGCGAAGCCGATACTTTCTATATAGAGGAAGCTTATTTAGAAAGTAATGCAGGTATAGTTGGAGATCGATATTATAATAATTATGAGAAACCCAGCAATCAAATCACCCTAATAGAACAAGAAATAATTGAAGATTTTGAAAAAAAAATAAATCAAAAAATAGAACATAAAGATTTTAGAAGAAATGTAATTACCGAAGGTATTCCATTAACGAAACTCATAAACAAAAAAATTCAAATAGGCAATGAAGTAGTTTTAAAAATTCATGAAATATGCCAACCTTGTCATTACCTACAAAAAAAACTTAAGATCGATAATCTTGTTAAGCTTTTAGTAAATAAGAGCGGTGTTAAAGCAGAAATAATCACTTCAGGTAAAATTAAAATAAATGATAAATTAATTATTCTTGATTAGGCTCTTTATCTTTTTTTAAAAAATCAAATATTTTAAAAATTCTTTTAGTTTTACCTGGGGTCACTAAGGATAAAGGATTGATAGTTACGGATGTTTCGCCATCTACTTTATTTACTGAAAAGTTAGCCCCTAAAAGACTTTCATTTTTATTATTAGTTAGAATTTTATTAAATAAAGGAATTTGGTCAATATACTTATCAAATAAATATAAAGGACCATAAAAGCCATCAAAGCTGGAAGTTTTTTTAATAAGGTTGACTTCTCCACTAAAAGTAAAGCCCACCAATCCTCCTATAATAAATGCATCTTTTACATATATTAAATCGTTTTCTTTTGTAATAGGGGCTTCCATGTAACTAAAACTTTTTTGCGTATCATTAATTAAAGAAACAATATCAAAAAATCTTGTTGATTTTATTAAATTTTCAAATTTAGTATCATCCTTAATTCTAAAATCTTTTATTCTTAAAATTGAACTATGTTCCTTGGAAGAATTATACTTACCTTTAATAAACATAATGCCTCCTGAAATATCATTTGATATTTTTCTAGCAGCTAATATTTCACCTGCATTAATTGAATAACCATACACATTGCTTGGACCTTCCAAATTTGGATATATAAAAAACTCAAGCTCTCTCAACTCATCAAAGATTGCAAGTTCTTCAAATTTTTCTTTATATATTAGATTGATATTAACATTTTTCAGTTGGTAATTTTTAGAAATTATTAAATTTTCAATAAACCAACTAATTATAATTTTCTTATTTGTTTTTTTACTTCCTTTTGGAAAAAAACTATTTAATAGTGAATATTCTAAATTTTTAGATTTCAATAAAAATTTAGCCTCATTATCACTTAACTCTAATGAGCCACCAATGTCATTTATTTGGTCTAACTCATATTCAAATTTAATTAAATTTAATTCATTATTATTAATTAAAAGCTCAATATTTGCTTCTTTATTTTTAAATTTATATGTTTCCGCTTGAGTTGAATTAAAAATCAATATTAAAAAAATTATAAAACTATTTTTTATTAGCATCAATTAAACTACTTTCCAAAAATTCAAAAATATTTCCATCTAAAATGCTTTCCGTGTCTGACGATTGATGATTCGTTCTTAAGTCTTTAATCATCTTATATGGATGAAGAACGTATGATCTAATTTGATGTCCCCATCCGATATCTTTTTTGACACTTTCCAATTTCGTTTTTTGTTCATTTTTAATATTTAATTCATGCTCATATAATCTTGATTTCAACATCTTCATGGCAGTTTCTTTATTTCTATGTTGGGATCTTTCAGCCTGACTTTGGACTACAATATTTAATTTAAGATGAGTAATTCTAATAGCGCTATCAGTAGTATTGATATGTTGCCCTCCAGCTCCTTGAGCCCTAAATGTGTCAATTCTTAAATCTTTTGGATTAATTTCTATATTAATATTTTCATCAACTTCAGGATAAACCCAAACACTAGAAAAACTGGTGTGTCTTCTTCCACTAGAATCAAAAGGCGATATTCTTACTAATCTATGTATGCCGGATTCATTTTTTAAATATCCGTATGCCTTAAACCCTTTGATTAAATAAGTTGAGGATTTAATTCCAGCCTCTTCACCTTTTTGCTTATCTATTAGATCATAGCTATATTCATTTTTGTCACAAAATTTGAGGTACATTCTTTCTAACATTTCCGCCCAATCCTGACTTTCTGTTCCTCCTGCACCAGCATGAATTTCAACAAAAGCATTATAACTATCAGTCTCACCACTGAGTAAAATTTGAATTTTTAAATTATTGATATCTTTTTGAACTAAGCTTAGATTTTTTTTAATTTCATTAATGTCCTTATCACTTAGATCTTCATACAATGCTGCATATTCAAATAGTTCTTTATATGAGCTATTAATTTCCTTAAAGGATTCCATAAGATTAGATTTATACTTTAAATCAATTTGTAATTTATTAATTTTTTCTATTTCCTCCCATATTGATGGGTCTTGTAATTTTTTATTTATTTCATCTATTGAAAATCGCAGGTTATCGTAGTCAAAGACCCCCCCTTACAATTTGCAAATCTTCATTAACTATTTTTAGCAAACTGCTAAATTCAAATTTATCCATTAATTAATTCCTTTTAAACTGTTACTCATATTACTAATTATATTTAATTGATCTAATGTAAAATATTCTTCTACACTATTTTCCCGATATTCATCAAGAATTTTATAATCATTGGAATCTGTATATTTTTTAATCATTTCCTTTGGGATATTAAATTTTATACTCTTATCAATATTGCTAGAATTTAAGTAATTAGTAATAAAACTCTTAAATATAGGTAAAGCAACAGATGAACCAGTTTCTTTGTAGCCAATTTTTTTTGGACTATCGTAGCCTACATAGACACCAACAACCATTTCAGGAGTTAATCCAAAAAACCACAAATCCTTACTTTCATTTGTTGTTCCAGTTTTACCTGCAATTGGATAATCTATATTTCTTAAAGATTTGCCCGTACCATTTTTTACAGCACCTTGAAGAATATTTAATACCTGAAAAGAAGTCTGTTCATCTAAAACTCTTTCTCTTTTATTTTTTATATTTGGCACTCTATAAGATCTTGATTCCTTAGGGTAAATACAATAATCACATTCTAGAAAATAGGAATTATCAACAGAGTAACCTTTATCGGTTACAATTTTTTTTATAATTTTAGGTTCTATTTTATATCCGCCATTAACAAAAATAGCATAGTTTTTAACTAGTGTTAGTAGGTTTTGTTCAACTGACCCAAGAAGTAAAGAATATATTTCCTCATTATTATTTTCATATAATGAGATTTTATTAAAAAAACTATTAATTTCGTTAAGACCTAAATCTAATCCTATTTTAAGAGTTACTAAATTATTAGAAGTTTCAAGGGCTTTTCTAAAGGATATATTTCCATACGATTTATTCGAATAGTTTTTTGGAATCCATAATGGCAAGTTAGGCCCTTGAGAAAGTGAAATTTGTGAATCTAGTATTACTGAATTAGGAAAAAATTTTTTATTAGATAATCCTAGTGCGTAAATAAAAGGTTTTATTGAGGACCCCGGTTGTCTTAGCGCCTGTGTAACTCGATTAAAATTACTTTCTATATAATTAACACCACCAACTAATGCTAATATATTTCCGTTAAATGGATTCAATACAACCATTGCTCCATTTATTTCTAGCGGTTGCATTAAGTGAAATTCATTATTAATTTTTGAAATAAAGAAATGGTCTCCTTTTTTTAAAAAATTAATAGGGGATTCTCTATTTGGACCATATAAATTAATTTCAAGATTAAGATTTTTCTCCTCGCCTTCTAATAAAAATATTATTGATTTTTTATTATTTTCAATTACGACCCCCTCTCCCCAATGATCAAGATATTCTCTATTCAGTTCTGATAACGCTTGGTCATAACTACCATTCCAACTTCTATATTTTTTTTCATATAAACCTAGTGAATCGACTAAGGATTTCTTAGCTATTTTTTGTATTTTTGGGTTAATAGTAGATTGTACATAGTAAGCATTTTCTAAGCCTTTGTTCAAATTTTTGATTTGATTTAAAATAAAATCTGTATCGTAACTCTTATTATATTTTTTAATATCATAGTCTGGAGTCTGTATCGGTTTTTTAGTCAATCTATCTAATGCATTTAAATCTATAAATTTATTTTCATACATTTGCCTAAGGACATAATTTCTTCTTTCAAATGCCTTTTTGTAATTTTTTTTAATATCATAATTATTTGGACCTTTAGGTAATGCGGCTAAGTAAGCATATTCATCAACTGTCAAATCATAAATAGATTTATTAAAATAATTACTTGCCGCTGTAGCAATACCATAAGACCTTCTACCAAAGTAGATTTCATTTAAATAAAGTTCCAAGATGTATTCTTTGGAATATTCTCTCTCTATTCTAATAGAAAGAATCAACTCCTTAATTTTTCTTGTGAGCGTCCTTTCATTTGTTAGAAGTATATTTTTAACAAGTTGCTGAGTAATAGTCGATGCCCCTATATAATTACGAGAATCTTTAAATAAGATATTATTAATATTAATTAATATTGATCTGAATATTCCCTGCAAATCAAAACCTTGGTGTAAAAAGAAATTTTTATCTTCAGCAGCCAGTATTGCATTTACCATTTCGATTGGGATTTGATTGTATTCAAGGTAAAATCTATCTTTATTCCCGACATGATAGAGTAATTCATAGTTAGTATCATAGATTTTTGTTATTTCATTTGGAAAATAATCAGATATATTAGAATTAGGTAATTTGGACTGGACATTCCATAGAGTTACTACAATGATAGAGCTTACCAATAAGGCACCTATAAAAATGAATTTAAATAATAATAATAAAAGTTTCATAAAATGATTATAACCAATAACACTTTAACATACACAAAAGGAATTTATAAATGTCAAAAAGAATTTTTATTGACGGTACAACGAGTACTGAATTATCAATTACTGCCACTAACGACCAAAATATCGAATATTTCGATTTTTCCGTAAACGAATCAAAAAGTAAAAAAAGTAATATATATCTTTGTACAGTTTCTCGTGTAGAGCCCTCTTTGCAGGCTGCCTTTGTCGATTATGGAGAAGAAAAGAAGGCCTTTCTTCCCTTTGATGAAATTCATCCTAGTTATTTTAAGATTCCGCAAGCAGATAAAATATTTGATAATTCAAATGATGATATGGGTGAAATAGTAGACGATGAAAAAACTAGTAAAAAAAAATTTTTAGATTTTTATAGGAAATACAAAATTCAAGATGTTATAAAAAAAGATCAGGTTATTTTAATTCAAATTATTAAAGAGGAAAGAGGGAGTAAGGGGGCTGCAGTAAGTACTTTTATATCACTACCCGGAAGATACTGTGTATTTTTACCAAATAACTCTGCTAGTGGAGGGGTTTCTAAAAAAATTAGCAATCCTCAAGATAGAAAAAGATTGAAGACAATTCATGAAAAACTAATTTTACCAGATGGAATGTCTTTAATAATAAGGACAAATTCTATTGGATCAAGTTCTGAAGATATTAATAGTGATTTAAATTATTTAAAAAAATTATGGACAGACATAAGAACAGAAACTTTAAAATCAAGAGCACCAAAACTAATTTATGAATTAGATAGTCCTTTAATAAAAATTATTAGAGATATTTACAACGAATCTTTTTCTGAAATAATAATTTCAGATGCACAAACATATAAAGAATTTAAAAAAATTGAAAAAGATTTCACGAATAGCAAAAAATCCATAGTTAAACAATATAAGGGAGATGGGGCGTTATTAGAATCTCATGGTATAAAAAATCCAATTCAAGGACTAAGTAATACAAATGTGTATATGAAGTCTGGAAGTTATTTAGTCATTAACCCCACAGAAGCTTTAACTTCATTTGATATTAATTCAGGTAAATCAACTTCTGAAAAAAATATAGAAATTACAGCCTTAAATACAAATCTAGAATCATGTGATGAAATTTACAATCAAGTCATACTAAGAAATATAGCAGGATTAATTGTTATTGATTTTATAGACATGACAAGCAATGCAAATAATTTCAAAGTAGAAAAAAAAATGAGAGGATTATTTCAAAATGATAAATCAAAAGTTCAAATGAATAAAATAAGTCAATTTGGATTAATGGAAATATCAAGACAGAGAATTGGTCTAAGCACAAATGAGATATTCTTTGACAAATGTGAATGTTGTAATGGAAATGGCTTAATTAAATCAAAAAATATTATTTTTCATGAAATAATGTCAATTATAAAAAATATATTAACAATAGATAAATTAGAAAAAATTAAATTAAAAATAGATAAAGAATTTTATGAAAAAAATGGAGATGAACTTTCTAAAAGAATTAAAAGTATAGTAACCAAGAAGGCTAAAATTAATTATGATTTTACAGAAAAAGTCATGAATATATATGAGTTTGAGACTGACATAATAGAAAAGATAACAGTTAATTTAAAAAATAAACAAGTTATTAATAATAAGAAGACAACAGATATTGAAGATACTACTAAAGTTGAAAAAACCTATATAAGAAAAATTAAAAAGGAAAAAACAGTTAGTAATGAAAATAACTTAAAAGATAAAAATGATTTTAAAGTCAAAGACGATATTCCAGAATCTGAAAAAACCTACAGAAGAAAAATTAAAAAGAAAATTATCATTGAAGATACTGATACTACTAATAATAGTAATTAATTTTAAGAGTTTATATTCTTATGAAATAATAAGAGATCAAATTTTTGAAAATTTTTTACAAGAATCTTTAT
>JAQBUY010000117.1 GCA_027623775.1 Pseudomonadota bacterium | reverse complement strand
ATTTATATACAAATATTGAGAAACAATTATTAATCGTAAAACCAGGTATTACAGATTTTGCTTCTATAGTTTTTTCAGATGAAGGTGAAATTTTAAAAGATCAAGTTGATCCAGATATTGCTTACCATCAATTAATACGCCCTGGGAAAAGTGCATTAGGTCTATTTTATATAAATAATAGTTTTTTTTGGTTAGATATTATGTTATGCATCATAACTGTAATAACACTATTTTCTCGTAATTTTGCTTTAAAATTAATTAATATTTTGTTAAGAAGTTATAGTGCAGATGAAAAACTTATTGTGGTAGCATTACGAAATAAAACATTGAAACCATCACCACCACCTGGTAGCGAATCAATTGTAACTTCTCGTAATTAAAAAAGTAAATGAATAATAAATATAATTATCAAGGTTTTCTATCATCGGTAAAAAACAGATATTTTATTTTTAACCCATGAACAATCTTTTCACAAATCTTTTTCTAACTCTAAAAAATAGATATTTTTTATTTATTGATATTATAATTTTTTCAATTATACCTTTTTTAGCAATTTATATCCGCATTGAAAATTTAGATGAGATACAAAATTACTTAAGTACACTTTATAATATTTTGCCATATTATATTTTAATTAAAGTTGTAATTTTTTACATGCTTGGTTTATATAAAAGGATGTGGCGTTTTGCTAGCATCGAGGAGTATGTTCGAATTCTTTTCGCAGGTTTATTTATTTTATTTTTTCAGTATATCTTGACATTGTTATTTGGAAAATATAGTCAACCCCTTATAGCACTTCCCAATTCTATTCCTTTAATTGATGCATTTTTAGCAATTGGTTATTTTGGACTAAGTCGATTCAGCATCAGAATTATTGAAGTTTCTAATCAAAGAAAAAATAAAACATCAAGAAGTAAACCGGTAATTATAGTTGGCGCTGGTGTAACTGGTGTAAAATTATTAAAAGATATTCAAAGTGATCGGAACTCTCAATTATATCCGGTAGCATTTGTTGATGATAATATTTCAAAAATAGGTACATCAATTGGTGATGTCGCGGTCGAAGGAAGTTTAAAAGATTTAGAAAAACTAATAGATCTATATAAAGTTAAAGATGTTATTATTGCGATAATGAAAGCTGATGGTGTAAAAATCAGAAATATATTTGAAATTTGTAAACCACTTGAAGTTCAAACACACATCTTGAAAGCAAAAAATGATTTTGATGAAATTGCAATTACACAAAAAAATTTAAGAAGTATTAATATTGAAGATTTGTTGCAACGCAATGTAGTAAGTATAGATTTAGAATCGGTTAAAAATATCATTAAATACAAAAGAATTTTAGTTACTGGTGCAGGTGGGTCGATCGGCTCTGAAATTTGTAGACAGGTATTCCAATTATTTCCAAGCAGTTTAACAATTGTTGGGCATGGAGAAAATAGTATTTTTGATATTAAAAATGAATTAATACAAACTAACAGTGCTATAAAATTAAATAGTTTTATTGTTGATATTAGAGATAAAGCCAGGCTGGATTTAATTTTTGAAAAAGTTAAACCGGAAATTATTTTTCATGCTGCTGCGCATAAGCATGTACCTTTAATGGAAGAAAATCCATCTGAAGCAATTACAAATAATGTTTTAGGAACATTCAATTTGTGTGAACTATCTATAAAACATTTAGTTAAAAATTTTGTTTTAATTTCAAGCGATAAAGCTGTCAATCCAATTTCAATAATGGGAACAACGAAACGAATCGCAGAGTTAGTTGTGAAAAATTTTGCCGAACATTACAATAAAAATTTTGTAGCAGTAAGATTTGGAAATGTATTAGATAGCAGAGGAAGTGTTATCCCAATCTTTAAAAAACAAATTGAAAAAGGGGGACCTGTAACTGTTACACATCCAGATATGACAAGATATTTTATGACAATTCAAGAAGCGGTTACACTTGTTTTACAATCAGCGGCGCTTGGAAATTCGGGCGAACTATTTATACTTGATATGGGAAAACCTGTGAAAATAGTCGATTTGGCTAATGATTTAATAAGGTTAAGTGGTGTTAAAAATTCGAGCATTGATATAATTTATTCTGGATTAAGACCAGGAGAAAAACTTTTTGAAGAATTAATTTTAAATAATGAAAAAATACAAAAAACAAAAATTGAAAAGATTTTTGTAGCCAATGGAAATCATGTAAATAATGCTTCCAATAATCTAAAAACAATTAGTGAAAAGAATTTTAGTAATTTTAAAAATAAAATCAACGAATTGGTAAGAATATCACTTGATGATAATCAATTAAAAATTAGAACTGAATTGAAAAAGTTAGTTCCTGAGTTTAATGGACAAAAATAAAAATATTGAAGAGATACTTACTTCTTAAAAATATAAAGTTCTATTTTTTAGTTTCATTTCTAGTTTTGTTTTTAACTCATCCAATTTCTAGAGATGGAATAGCAACATATTACGGGACATTTTGTCCCTTTTTTTTGCTTTTATGGTTTGCTTATATAGTTGGGTTTGAAGTATTTAAATTACATCTAAAAAGTGTTTTTAAAAATGTTTTACCATTTATAGTTTTAATTTTATTTTGTGCATTCAGTTTAACTTATTCAAAAGATATAAATTATGGCTTTGCAAAATTAATTGGGTTAATGTTTTATATAACTCCATTAATTATAATTAGTAACTATTATTATGATGAAATATTTTCAAAAGAAAATTTATACCTAAGTTATTTAATAATCATTCTTGGCATAATTTTAGTATTAATATTATTTTATCTATATCCAATAGAATATGATGTTCCATCAATTAAAAAAACTTTTTTATTTTGGACTCATACTGGTTTAGGAAATTATTTAGGATTTGCAATTTTAGTTAATTTTTATCTTTTGAAGAATGTAGAGTTTAATAAAAAATTGAAAATAGTATTTTTAATTACTCTCTTTTTATTATTTCTTGGATTAATGATGACTGCAAAAAGAGGTGTATTGTATGGAGTTATTTTGGTTTTTGCATTGAATATTGTTTTTGATAAGATTGATAAAAAGAAAAGAAATAATTTATACTTAAAGATTGTTGGAATAATTATAATATCATTTACGCTATTTTATTCCTTTCCGAATTATTTTTCAACATCAATTACAAGATTTAACACTGTGCAAAGCTTTTCAACTACTGAATATAATAACGAATATTCTTTAGGTCCGAGAGTTAGAGCAATAAAAACTGTCGAAAAAGAGTTTAGCGAAAATCCGATTGCTGGAATTGGTTTGGGTGGTTTTAATGCAGTATCTGAGAGTAAAACTTACATGCGTTATCCGCATAATTTATTTTTAGAAACAGCAGTTGAGCTTGGAATAATTGGTTTAATATTAATTTTGTTTATTTTGTACTCTGGTTTTAAAAGATTATATAATTACAATAAAGATTTATTTATTGTAGGCTTATTTTATTTTTGGTTGAGTTTATTTGGTGGTGGATTATCAGATCATAAAATATTATATATGTTATTA
>JAQBUY010000116.1 GCA_027623775.1 Pseudomonadota bacterium | reverse complement strand
GACCTTGATGATCTACACTTTTATCATAAACTCCATTTATATTAAATTCAGTAATGGTGTCGAGATTTTTTTTAATTTCCTGAAGTAACATTGTTAATATAATATATATAAAAATATATATAAGAATGAATCAAAAAGATAATTTTCAAGTTTGCAATCATCAAAATTGTAGTAATGACGGCTTGTATAAAGCCCCATTGCATAAATTAGCACTCAATACATACCAATGGTTTTGTTTAGAGCATATTAAAGCATTTAATAAATCATGGGATTTTCATAAAGAAATGGATATAGATGAAATCGAATTAGAAATTAGAAGAGATTCTACTTGGAGGAGACCAACTCGACCATTTGGTTCAGGTACAAAATTTATCAACTTTGAATTTGAGAATCAATTTAATGATTCATCATCTAAAGCTAATAAAAAAACAAATAAGTTAATATGGAGTTTGGAACAGCTAGATCTTTCAATAAAATCAACAGTTGAAGAAATAAAGAAAAATTATAAAAATCTAGCAAAACGCTATCATCCAGATGCCAAAAGTGGTATTAAAAATAGTGATGAAAAGTTCAGAGATTTGGTCGAGGCCTATACTTATCTAATGGACTATCATAAGAAAGTAAAATGAGTATTAAGATAGAAAAAATATCAAAAATTGATGAATTACTAGAAGTAAAAGCTAGTGATATTTTTAAAATAAGTACGGATTTAATTGTTTCAAAATTTACAGATCGTAATAGTTATGTTCCAGAAATAGATGCTAATTATGTATTCGATCAACAGACAACAATAGCAATACTTCTTGGATTAAAATTTAATAAAAGAGTTTTTATTCAAGGACTTCACGGGACAGGAAAATCAACACATATTGAACAGGTATGCTCTAGATTGAATTGGCCATGTGTAAGAATTAATCTAGATAGTCATATATCAAGAATTGATCTTATAGGTAAAGATTCCATAGTATTAAAAGAAGGAAAACAAGTGACTGAGTTTCAGGAAGGTATATTACCTTGGGCGTTTCAGAATAATGTTGCTTTAGTTTTTGATGAGTATGATGCCGGAAGACCAGATGTAATGTTTGTCATTCAGAGAATATTAGAATCTGAAGGAAAATTAACTCTGTTAGATCAAAATAAAGTCTTAAAACCTCATCCCTACTTTAGAATATTTGCTACTGCAAACACTGTAGGTTTAGGAGATACGAGTGGAATTTATCATGGAACAAACCAAATCAATCAAGGTCAAATGGATAGATGGAACATAGTATCAAAACTCAACTATCTTAGCGAAGATATAGAAATAGAAATTGTATCAAAAAAAATTGAAGCAAATGATGATGATGTAAAACATATAAAATCAATGGTTAAGTTAGCCAACTTAACAAGAAAAGGTTTTGAATTAAAGGATGTTTCCACTTTAATGAGTCCAAGAACAGTTATCATGCTTGCTGAAAATTATAAAATCATAAAAGATATAAAAATTGCTTATGAATTAACATTTTTAAATAAATGCGATGAGACTGAAATAGAAATATACAAAGAATATTTTCAGCGATCATTTGGTTTCGACATATAATTGACCTTAAATAAACATATTAAAATAAGTAAAAATCCATCATTGGCATTAAATAGCGTTAATAAAGCAATATCTCAAAATCAGAAACTTAAGCTTAATATTAACTCAAATATAATCTTTGAAAAACAGGATACGCTAAATATTCCGAGTCTATCAAGTCAATTTGATTACAATGACATGAGGGGGGCATCCGATTCATTTGCCCTGAAAATGAAGTATCATAATGAATCTAATTTTAACGCTTTAAGTTCTCTTATTTTTGATCAGCGTGAATTACTTATGACAGTAGAAAGAATAAGATATGAGTTTCTTGGAGCATCAGGATATCAGGGAATAAAAATTAATATCAAAAGAAAATGGAAGAAACAAAAAGAATTTATTCTCAAGAAAAAAGATATTAATAAATCTGATTTATTTTTATCAACAATATTAGATTATTTTTTATTAAGTGCTGATGAACTAAAATTTGAAGTAAAAAAAAATATTATTAGCATTTTAGTTATAGATAAAAATCAGTCTGCTTTTAAAAAATTATTAATCGGCCTTAAAGATTATACAAATTCACAAGAAGACTTTAATAATCAAGTTATTAAACTAATTAGACTTGTCTTTACTGCTAGTGAAGAAAGGGAAAATGACAAAAATAAAGATATAGGTCCTGATGAGGAAGATGTCAAAAATGAAAACAATGACAATGAAAGTAAAAATGAACCCTCTACTGAAGAAAACGATATTGAGCAATCAGTAGATGCTTCAGCTTCAGAAGATAGTAATGATAATAGCTCAACTCAAGGAGAAGAAGTTCAGGCACAAATTTCATTAGATAAAGAGGATACTCACAAAGCTAAGATTGATAGCTACAAAAATCTAAGTCAAAATTATAAATCCGCAAGTACAAAATTTGATGAGATAATAGAAGCTTACAAATTATGTGACTTGGAAGAACTGGCTGCTCTCAGAAAGCAATTAGATGATAGATGCGAAATTTATCAAAAACAAATTTCAAGATTAGCAAATAAACTTTTTCGATTACTTCAATCTAAACAAAATAGATCTTGGAATTTTGATCAAGAATCTGGCCTACTTGACACTTCTAAACTTACAAGAATTATTACTAACGGTAATAATTCATTATCATTTAAAAAAGAAAAAGAGATTAAATTTGAGGATACGACCGTCTCATTATTAATAGATAATTCTGGTTCAATGAGAGGTAAGCCTATAATGATCGCTGCACTTACCACTGATATGATAGCCTCCACTTTAGAGAAATGTAAAATAAAAGTAGAGATTTTAGGATTTACCACTAAAGCATGGAAAGGCGGTAAAACTAGAGAAGAGTGGTTAAAAAATGGTAAGAACAAAAATCCAGGTAGACTAAATGATCTAAGGCATATTATTTATAAATCTGCTGATGAGAATAGTAAAAAATCTAAAATTAACTTAGGGTTAATGCTTAAAGAAGGTCTACTAAAAGAAAATATTGATGGGGAGGCATTACTTTGGGCTTCAAGTAGAATTATGAAAAGGCCTGAAAGTAGAAAAATTATAATTGTTATCTCGGATGGAGCTCCGGTAGATGATTCCACCTTATCAGTCAATGAAAGTAATTATCTAGAAAAGCATCTAAAAAGTACAATTATTGCCATTCAAGATAAAACAGATATAGAGTTATTAGCTATAGGAATAGGACACGATGTGAAACAATATTATAACAAAGCCATTACTATTCATGATGTTGAAGAATTAGGTGGAGCTATATTTAATAAACTTGAGAATTTATTTAATTAAAATTAGATAACATATTAGATTTAAATATATTAAAATTTTTTTCATGTATTGATTTTCTGATTTGCTTTAAAAAATTATTCATAAACCATATATTATATATAGACAGAATAGTCATACCAAGAATTTCATTGCTTTTAAAAAGATGGTGAATATAAGCTTTAGAATAATTTCTCCCTATGTTAATTTCAGAA
>JAQBUY010000115.1 GCA_027623775.1 Pseudomonadota bacterium | reverse complement strand
TAACAATTAAGGGGGAAAAATGAAAAAACTACTTTTTATATTTTTACTATTTTCGTTTAGTGCAAGTGCTGATCAAATGTTTCAGCCACCTGAAGATATGGTAGCTAAAGGAAAAATCACGTATTGTGCTACAATAGATAATCCACCTCGAGCATTTGCTGATGCTGAAGGAAACTTTCAAGGTTTTGAAATTGATCTTGGAGAAGAGATAGCTGATAGACTTGGACTAAAAGTTGAGTGGGAACAAATGAAATTTGATGGTCTAATTCCATCTGTTCAAGGTCAAGTTTGTGATGCTATTGTTCAAGAATTATTTATTAAACCAACAAGGGTTGAGGTTATTGATATGGTAGCTTTTGGTTATTCTGCTCAATCAATTGTTGTTAATTCTAATAATAATTCTTCTATATCAAGCCCTGAAGATTTATCAGGTTTAAAGGTAGCAGTTCCAAATGGAACCTCTATCCATAATATTCTTATGGAGACAAATGATAATCTATCTTCAGAAGGTAAAAAAGAAATCGATATAGTAATTCTTGAAACCACTACAGATAGTTTTGGACAACTTCAAGCTGGCCAGGTAGACGCAGTCGGAACAACTAATACTGCTGCTGCTTATTATGTAGGAAACTCCGATGGGAAATTTAAGTTTGCTGGTCCAAGTTTTGGTAAGATATTAGATGGAATAGGTTTAAATAAAGATAGACCTGTTCTTAATACAGCGATTATTGCTGCATTAAATTCTATTCTTGTTGATGGAACATATTCTGAACTTTTAAGTAAGTGGAATCTAGAAGGTGCAAGCCTTTAATAAATAATATTATATCTCCACAGTATCATTACTGCTGTGGAGAGAAAGTTAAATAGATATGGACTGGGCTTTTTTTGCAGATCAACTTTTATCTCCTACAGATAAATTTGTAAAAGCTTTTTTTTTAGTAATTTACATGTCTTTGATATCTATGTTTTTTGGAGTTATTCTTGGAGTTTGCTTTGCTATTCTAAGATTATCAAAAAACTTCCTTCTAAGATTTTTTAGTTTTTTATATATTTGGATTTTTAGAAGTGTGCCTGTTATGGTGTGGTTTATTTTATTTTATACTGGCTTTGCCATGGCGGGGGTTTTTAGATTTCAAGATATAGAAATTTTAAATATTGTTATTGGGGGGAATGTCCAGGCGGCAATAATTTGCCTTTCAATGAGAGAAGCTGCATATATGGCTGAGGTTATTCGTGGAGGTATTCTTTCAGTTGAGCAAGGTCAAGTTGATGCATCAAAATCACTGGGGATGTCTTGGTGGCAGTCAATGTATAGAATAACCCTCCCTCAATCACTAAGAGTGGTTGTTCCCCCAATGGGGAATAATTTCAATATCATGTTAAAAACAACTGCTCTGGCTAGTGTCATAGGTGTAGAAGAATTATTCCTTACAACAAGAACTATTTCTGCCGCTACATTTAAAGTATTCGAAATGTTTTTAGTTTTAGCAATAGCATATCTGATTATTACTATGGGATGGTCGTTATTACAAATATTTATGGAATATAGATTAAACCGACATGAACAAGACCCTGAAAAAAGTTTTATAGAGAGAATAAAAACTTATTTTAACTTTTCAAATAATAACCATAGAGATGGAGCATAATGTTTCTATCTATTAAAAATTTAAATAAATATTTTGGCAATAATCATGTTTTAAATAACGTATCTACAGACTTAAAAAAGGGGGAGGTGATGAGTATTATTGGCCCCTCTGGCTCAGGAAAAAGTACATTTTTAAAATGTATTAATTTTTTAGAGTATCCCACTAGTGGATCAGTTAATTTAAACGGTGAATATATTGGATTTAATCAAAATGGTAAATTAATGAGTGAAAATATTATTCACAAACAAAGAAAAAAATTTGGAATGGTATTTCAAAATTTTAATTTGTTTTGGCATATAAATTTAATTGAAAATATTATCGAAGCGCCTATCAGGGTGTTAAAAATTGAAAAAAATAAGGCTATCAGTATAGCAGAAGACCTTTTAGAAAAAGTAGGTTTGATTGACAAAAGATTTAATTTTCCTAAGAAATTATCTGGAGGGCAGCAGCAAAGAGGAGCTATAGCTAGAGCTTTAGCAATGAATCCTGAGGTAATGCTTTTTGATGAGCCAACTAGCGCCTTGGATCCAGAAACTATAAATGAAGTTCTCAAGGTTATTGAAAAACTAGCTTCTGACGGTATGAGTATGCTCATTGTTACCCATGAGATAAATTTTGCAAAAAAAATTTCTAATAGAATAATGATGTTAGATGAAGGTAAAATTGTGGATGATACTGATACTGATAGTTTTTTTAGTTCAACTTCTAATAAAAGAAAGTTTTCTTTTTTGAATCAAGGTCATTAATATTAAATGAATACAATTACATCTGAAAAAGGAATCATTTCTACAACAAATCATCATGCATCTAATGCTGCTTTAGATATTCTAAATAAATCAGGAAATGCAATTGATGCAGCAATAGCTGCCTCTAGTGTTTTATCTGTAACATCTCAACATCAATGTGGTTTAGGTGGAGATCTCTTTGCGATGATTTATAAAAATGGAAAAGTTTATGCGCTTAATTCCTCTGGATTTTCTGGTAGTCTAATAGAAGAGTATTCTACAAGCTTTAAAAATAAAAAAGTTAAAATATTTAAAGATCCAAGATTAATTACTATTCCAGGTGCAGTTGATGGTTGGTTAGAACTACATCGCAAATTTGGAAAAAAAAAAATTAGCGAAATTTTTCAAAGATCAATAGAACTTGCAACTGATGGATTTCCTTGTGATGTCTCTCTTTATTATGCAATAGAAAGCACTAGAATTTTTTTTTATGATAACCCTCTAAATTATATTAATAATGTTAATCAAATTGTCAAAAGGCCAAAAATCGCAAATCAATTACAGTTAATAAAAAAATATGGTAGGGATGCTTTTTATTTAGGTACTTTTGGAGAGGAGTTAGTAAAATTAGTTCAAAGTATTAAAACAAATGATTTAATAAAACCTCAATGCGAGTGGGTTAACCCCATATCCTATAGTATTTACGGACAAAAATTTTGGACAACCCCTCCTAATTCACAGTCCTTCTTAATTCTTAATACATTAAAAACCATAGCAGATAAAAAAAATTCTAAATTTAAAGATCTTGATGAGTTGCAAGTAGAAATTTGTGATGCAATGATAAATATAGGACATAATAGAGACAAATATTTATCTAATTATTTCAATCTTCAAGGCACCGATACAAATTACTTATGTATAGTTGATCAAGAAGGAACAGGAATTTCACTTGTGCAGTCAAACGCGCATGGGTTTGGTAGTCAATTAGTTTTAAAAGACTCAGGAATTTTTTTACACAATCGTGGTTTAGGTTTTATAAAAAATAATTCTGAGTTTTCTCCAAAAAATAATACAAAACCACCTTCTACTCTTTGTCCTTTAATAATTACCAAAAACAGAGACTTGTTTATGTTAACTGGTACTATGGGTGCAGATTCTCAACCGCAAATAATATTACAAAACTGGGCAAAACATTATTTTACAAAC
>JAQBUY010000114.1 GCA_027623775.1 Pseudomonadota bacterium | reverse complement strand
AATACCATCTTCAATACATTCTTCCCAATCAATAAGCTTAGACCTTTCATCTTCACAAATAATATTTGTTGTTGTACAGTCTCCATGCATTAATGAAATCAAAACTTGTTTATCTTTAAACGTTGAATCATATCTAGCAAGCCATCTAAAAATATTTTTATTGTTTTCTAATTTCTCGAAGATTAGTTTCATCATTTTTTTAATATAAGGATGATCTTTAAAAGCTACTGACGTAGAATCTTTATACTTTGTGTTAAAAAAATCAACTATTGAATTTGGCAAAGAAGTAGGATGTTCCCCTTTATAGAAAGTAGTTTCTAAAATACAAAAATCTTCATTCTCCTGATATTTTAAAATATTTGGAAATATCTCATTATCATTAAAATATTCAGTAATTACTTTATGCTCATTTTGAATTAATTTACTTGCGTTATTAAATCCTATCTTTATTAAAGATGGTTTCTCCCCAAGATTAAAAATAACAAACTTGTTATTAAAATCCTGATTCCATGGTAAGATTAATTGAGTAGCTGCACTAGTAATTTTAGTTGCTATTTTAACTGTTTGGAAAAAGAGTCTTATTAAAATAAAAGGCAAAAAACGCAACACAAGCTTTTTAATCCAGCCATATTTATTCTTGGGTTTGATGAATTTGATTGCTTTCTGAAAATCCCCCTTTGATTTCATTGGAATAATAAAGAATGGGGTATCTATATTTGGCAAAACTAAATATTCACCTTTATTTATCGGTAATTTATTTAATTGCTCTATAATTATCATATCTGCCTAATCGCCTAAAAACACCATATTTAATCTTATCAAAAAGATATTTTAGTTTTAATTGCATCTCTTTTTCTAATACAAGAGATTTTAATCTTCTATTGATTTCCACTTCATCTGATTTCAATCCTTCTATAAAATAGTGCTCAAATAACTGTTTTACAGTTTTCCTTTTTTGTTCATTAAAAATTAAAATCGTCCATTCATTGAAAAAATCAGATGCTAAGTAATGCTTCCATTTTTTCTGATAAAATTTTTTGTATATCTCAAATGTACTTGATTCTTTTGGCATATCTTTATCTAAAAATAAATGAAAAGTCCAAAAAGTAAATAATCTTTCTTCAGAAACATCAGGCACTAATATATATTCAGATATATATTTAACAGAAGCATAAGGAGCCTCTTTTCGGATTACTAATGATTTTCTTGGCAAGAAACAAATATCAAATTTAATATCCAATAAAAGTTCATCTGCTAAAAGTTGGATAGAACTATTTGCATTAGACGGCTTATATTTTAACTTTACATCATTATTACATAATACTTCTATTAATTTAGAATAGTCCTCTTTACAAAGTACAAAATCAATATCTTTTATGATATCACTAAAATCGATTGGTCTTAGTAAATAGTATCTTATTGCATTATCATCTAATAATGAAAAGAAATAATCAATTTTCTTTTTCATTTTAAATATTGTTTTAATTCTTCCATTGCTAAATTGTAAGTGGTAGCAATGTCATTCTGTGTAGTGTCAATTACAAAATGAGATATCTTATTAGATATCAAATATTCTTTATAATATTTGATTGCACTCTGTATGTGATACTCAGAAATTTCTTTTTTTCGGTTATAAATTGTTTGACTATCTCCTTCAAGAAGGATAACAAAAGTTGGATTAGGTGAAATTTTTAAAATTAATGAATAATAATATCTTAATTTTCTGCCTTGTATTTTTGTATTAACATAACTATCAATCGGACATCTGTCAGATATAATATGATTTTTCTTAGCAGATCTAAATACATATAAGTCATTAATAAATCGCACTCCTTTTCGGATAATTCTTTTTAAAATATTTTTTGGTTCCGATTTTACAAATGAATTGAAAAATTGATAATCCCTAATTTCTTTATTATATCCAAAATACACATAGTCTAAGCCGTCTATCTTTTCTGCTAATGCCATAGCCAAAGTTGTTTTCCCTGTCCCATCTGGACCTAAAATTGTAACTAACATTTATCTTTTTAATAATTTAATTTCTGCATATATTACATAAACTAGCATTAAAAATAAATAGGAAATTGCATTGGCATAAGCTGCTCCAATTATTCCCATAGATTTTGTAAGTAAAATAGTGCTAACAATAGTTACCACTATTAAAGCACTTGTTGCATACATTCTAATTTTTTGTTTATCTCTTGCTGTAATCAACACACCGTAATTTACACTTACAAATCTAAATAAATAAGTAGAAGCAAAAATCAATAACAATTCATTAATATAATCTAAATCTATAAATTTATTACCATAAAACATTTTCACTATCCAATCTCCCTGAAAATAAAATATCATAAATAGAATAAATCCAGTAAACAAAGAAACAAAAAGAAATTTCCTAAATAATTGATTAAAATACTCTCTATTTTCAATATTCTCTGATAATTGTTTTAACAATACCTGAGAAAAGATCATTGGAAAAATAGATATAGGGACTATAATAATTTGAATAGATCGATAAATTGCTAAATCTTCATCTTTTACAAGAAAACCCATAATAATAATAATTGCATTCATATATAGTCCCGATTGCAATTCATGAAAACCATAAGGTGCTCTTTCTTTTATAAAAGCCCTCATGTTCTTTTTTACATTTTGTATCTCCTCATTAGAATTGTCATTTTTATAGTATTGATAAAACTGAAAAGATGAAAAAATAAACAACATGATGTGCATTAATAAAACAAGCCCTAAAATATTAATTAAGATTGGAGCAAGTAAATTAAAATATAAGCACAGTAATAAACAGACAACGAGTAAGAGGAAAATAATGTATCCTTTTGCCTCCTTATCAAACAAACCAGTACCCTTAAAGAAGGAATAGGTGTTTTGTATTAAAACCATAAAAGATGCCAATAAGACAGCAAAAAGAAAATGGTTTATATTTATTATTGTTTGATCAAAAAGATTCATAAAAAATAAAACAGCTGCTAGAGAAAATGCAATAACTACTGAAAGAAAAGCTGATTTTAGATAATAATAATATTTAAGCTCTTTTTCTTTGGAGACTTTATAGATTAAAAATAACTGCCCTCCAAAAGACATAATACTTTTCAATAGATTTGCTAATGAACTAATAAAAGAAAATATCCCAAAATCAGATAATGACATAAAACGGGATAACCCATAATTCACCAACCACCTTGACATAAAATTCATGCCGTTGGAAATAGTATTAGAAAATAAATATTTGTAAATTTTAGAAGTCAAAATAATTAGTCAGCTAATGATTGTGGGGAAATTAATATTTTATTATTTAAATATCCTTCAGGTTGATCTGTATATTCAATTGGAGATATTTATATTAATGGAATAGTTAGAGAATCTTTATTGCAAGAAAATAAAGTTAACGTAATTGCAATACTATATAGAAATTTATTCATTTTATTCATTTTTTAACTCCACAAAAATCTAATTCTATTGCATTAGTTGTAAATGCTCTAAACTGCTTATGGGCAACCAAATAAACAACTATATCAGCATTTATATTTTTATAGTCAGCTAAATTATATTTTGTGCTTTCTTTC
>JAQBUY010000113.1 GCA_027623775.1 Pseudomonadota bacterium | reverse complement strand
GTAATATATGTTCTTGATCTTTTACTATAGTTAATATTTCCACAATCATAATAACTATCTATTATCTTTTAACCACATTACTAGACTATCTACTTCATCTTTTAGATATGGTAAATCATACATTTTAATTTTTTTTATTATGGGTTCATTTTGATTATTATACTTTGTTATTGGATAACCAAATTTATCTTCTCCTTCTTTTTCAAATGAAACATGCTGTATTTGTAATTTACCTATTTTAAGTTTAGGATTATGTTTTTTTATTACATAAGCATATAAACTTAATTGTAAATTGTAGTGATTTAGATTACAATCATCTAATGCACTGACAGGGTTATACATTTTAGAAGTAATACCTTCCCAATTTGTAAATCCTTTTTCCTTTATTTCTTTATTTGTTTTATAATCAAGTATATTTATTTTACCATTTACAATAGATACAAAATCAGCTTGTCCACATAAACCTAATGATTTTAAATAAACAAAAAGTTCTGGATATGCACCATTTTCTAATTTTTGATTTGGTGCAATTTTAATTCCTACTTTATCAACTATAGGTCTAATAATAGGTACCTCTACACCATCTCTTTCAATTGTATTAAATTCTAATATGTTTTCTTCTCTTTGATTATGATACCAATTACCTAAATCAATTGCTCTTTCTGTTTCATTATCCCAAGCTTTTTTAATTTCAGAAGGTGTCATATTATACCATTTGGATTTTTTATTTTTAGATGATTTTATTGCTTGACCATCTTTATCAAATTTAGGTTTAAATTTATTAATAAAAGAAGTTACACTTATCCACTTTGTTTCATCTTTTTCTAAATTATCATTTAAACTTTCATATACATGACCTTCTTCTTTAAATATTACTGTCATATTTTTATTCTTTATATCCTGTTTGTTTTTTAAATTGTTCTTCTAGTTCATTAGAAAATATAGCGTTCCATTGTCCTAAAGGACAAGATGAAGATAATGCTCTAAGTTTAAATCCTAAACTACAACCACAATCAGCACAACAAGGTTGAGTTCCTGGTGCAGCACATTTTTTACCTGTTAAATCAAGTGAGATACACTGTTGACAAATTAACCATCTTTCATTAGCAACTTTTTCAACATCGTCAGATTTAAAGATTTTATTTTTAACACCTTCATATATTTGATCAATATTTTTTATTGCTGATAATAATTTAATTATTTTCATTTTTAAACTTTTTTTTATTTATTATTTCTTCATCTAATCTAATTAATACTTTTTCAAACATATTAATTTTTTCTTTCACAGGAATGTGTTTATCATATCCCTTATAAGTATTCTTTTGGATATTACCTAAAATATCTTTATTTCTCTTAATACTTTTTTCTAATCTAGTTTTTCTTAATAAAAAAGTTCCTAAGTTGGGTAAGTATATTTTATTTGATTCAAGATTAGATAAAGCTTTCCTTACTTTATCATAATAAAAAGATATTAAGTTAGCTACTAATTCTGGATGAGCATTACATTCTTTTGCAATGTCAGGATAAAAATCTTTATGCTTCTTCGGTTTCAATTCCTAATAGTTTGTAATCTAATAATATAGTACCTTTTGTTTGTATTTCTATTTTTGGATTAAGTTTAATATTTTTTTTATTAACACCATTCTTTACTATTAACTCTTTCTTAGTTGCTTTAGTAATTGCATTTCTACATGACTGTGCACTTTTAAATATTTTTTTATCTGCTATGATATAACAGAATCTAGTAAGTTCTACATTTTCTAATTTTGCAAGTTCAGCTAAACATAATAAATCTGATAAGCTTATTTGTATTTCATTAAGGAAACAATAAGTAAGGATCTGATATTTTATAATATCGTCCTTACTCATTTTTACCTTTTTTTCTACTTTCTTTACTATCATTATATCCAAGTTTTTGTTTTATCAGTTTCATTACTAGTAATTAATGTATATGTAAAATTATTACTCCATGTATCTTTTGCTTTTTTACATATTTTTATAAACTTTGTCCAATCATCATTACTAGCAATTACTTGACATCCAGCTGACCATTTATCTATGTTTGTAGATTTATTACCAGCTTTTTTTGTAGCTCTATGAATATTAATACCAAATAAACCAGTATCAGTTTTTTCTGTATTAAGATTATATATATCATCTCTGTTATTATCTCTATACACTGTTACTGGGTTCTGTTGACATAAAGCTTCATATTTACCTTGATGTTTACCAATTCTATAAGATTTTGGATACTGACCAGGTTTTAATATAGCAACACCTTTGTCATTCATTACATTTTCTACCCAATGCGTTCCAGGATCTGTAGTACAGTCAAACTCATGATATTGCCATTCACCATTTATTTTATATGATAGTGTAATAGTATCATCAAATCTATTTGTTACCATATTCTCTGTTTTAGAGTTTCTGATACCAATTATATTTAAGTTATAATCTCCATTTATAAAATACTTATATCCTTTTGATATTAGAGCTCTTTCTAATATCTCTCTTCCGTATTTCATTAGTCAGCACGTTTTAAAGTTCTTTTTGGAGGTGCAATATTTTGTTCAGCATTCCAGTCTTCTGCAGCTTGTTTAACTGCTTCATTTCTTGCATTATTAATTTCTTCTGGTGAACCTGTTTCAGGACCAGCCATTATTTGTGCAAGATACATTTGAGCCTGTACTCTTTCAGCACGTGTTTTTTCAATATCTCTTAATAGTTCTTCATATTCTTTTTGAACTTTAAGATCTTTAATGTGATCTTTATAATAAGCTGTTATTTCAGCTCTTCTTTTATTTAATTCTTCTTTAGATAATTGTACATCCTCTTGAGAAAAATTTTCATTGGTTTCTTTTGTCATCTTAATTGATTTTAAAATTAGTAATTAAATTATATTACAAAGATACAAAAAAAGTTTAAATAAAAAAGGTTTATGTATTTTTTTTTTTATTACCTACGTCATTAGTGACGTTTTATTAAAGATAACGATCTATTAGTATTAGATCTATAATTATTTAACTTAACGAATATTCCACTTCTTCTTTGGATAAAGATCTCTAATAATTGCACATTTCTCATACTCTTCTTCATCAGAAAAATATTGCATCATATTCTCTACTTCATATTCTGTAATACCAAGATGAGGATCATGTGCTAGTATTATACCATCTTTAGACTTCATTACTTGATTAAAAGTTTTCTTTTTACTTACGATTAAAAATGAATTTCTAAACGCTTTATCCATTATTAACTGTTCTGCTTCCAATTGTTGCACTTCAGTTAATTTATCATAATTCTCTAGTGGGTCATTTGCAGGCATGTGATCTATTTTTTTAGTTTCAAAATTAATAAAAAAAAATTTAAATATAGGAGATAACTTCATTAATTTATTTTTTAAGTTAGTATATCTTTCTTTTAGGAAGATGGCATTTTAACTCATCCCCCTATACATTCAATATACAAAAATACCCCCACCCTACCAACTAAAAAATTATATATGTTACGTGTACGTTACCTCCTGTTGTTCTGCTCCCCAGCTTAAAATAGGCAGGGGGTGGTCCCCTGCATAACTAAATACATATTAAAAATTA
>JAQBUY010000112.1 GCA_027623775.1 Pseudomonadota bacterium | reverse complement strand
TTTGAACCTACGACCTTCAGGTTATGAGCCTGACGAGCTACCAAGCTGCTCTACCCCGCGATCAGAATGGGAAGATATGTTAAATAATTATTAATTTCAATGATTTAAATAATGGTAGCGAAGGAGGGATTTGAACCCCCGACCTTGGCATTATGATTGCCCTGCTCTAACCAACTGAGCTACTTCGCCATATAATTAAGGTTAATATTTATAATAGTTTGATTAGAACTTAAATCTTTTTATTTAATTCTTTTTTCAAATAAGTAAATGCTGAAGTTATATTTTTTTTTGAGTATGAATTCATAACAATTTCAACTCCTTTGAATTCGCCATCGAATATAGGGTAACTTCCAACTCTAACTCCTTTAAACATTAATTCGGTATTTTTTAATCTTTCCGCAATAATACTTTCATAAAAATGAGTTTTTAAGCTTTTTACATAAATTTTAGTATTTGATTTTATTTTTTTTAAAAACTCTTTCATCATAGCTTGTGCTATAATTGGAATTCCTGCAAATACATAAATATTTTCTATCTGAAAACCCGGAGCACCACTCACTTTATTAAGAATAATTTTAGATCCTTTTGGCATATAAGCCATTTTTTTTCTTGCATCAGTAAGATCAATTTTATTTTTATAATATTTTTCTAGTTCTGATAATGCTTTTTTATTGAGACAGTACTCCCTTTTCAAAGCTACAGAAATTGATTCTGCAGTAATATCATCATGAGTTGCTCCTATACCTCCAGTTGAGATAATATAGTTAAAATTATTTTTTAAAGATCGAATAGTTTTTACTATAACTGATTTATTGTCAGGTATAATTCTAATTTCTTCCAAACTAACACCATGAGAAAAAAGTTGCTTTGCTAAATAATTTATATTCTTATCTTGCGTTCTTCCTGATAGGATTTCATTACCAATAATTAGTAATGCAGCATTTTTGAAATTTTTTTTATTAGACATAATTAATGATTTATAAGGATATAATATTAAAGGGAACTTTAATCAAACGCTATAAAAGATTTTTTGCTGATGTTAAAGTAAATGGTAAAATTTTAACTGCTTACTGTCCTAACACTGGTTCACTTGGAGGGCTTTTGACAGAAGGTAACGATGTTTTAATAGCTAAAGTAGATAACACTAAAGCAAAATTAAAGTTTCGACTTGAGGCTATTAAATCTAATAATGTTTTTGTTGGGGTTAACACAAGCTTACCTAATCCCATCATTATGCAAGCCATATTAAATAAAAAAATTTTTAAAAAATTTAATGGTAAATTAAAAAGAGAAGTAAAGTATGGAGTAAATTCAAAAATTGATATTTTACTTGAAGAAAATCATCGTAAAACTTACATTGAAATCAAGTCTGTAACTATGTCTAGAAATAAAGGTGTTGGAGAGTTTCCTGATTCCGTTACGACTAGAGGATCGAAACATTTAATAGATTTATCAAAAACCGTAAATACTAATACAGACTGTTATCTAGTTTACTTAATTCAAAGATCAGATATTAAAACATTCCGGATAGCTAAAGATATTGATAGTGAGTATTATAAAAATTCTCTTATTGCTAAAAAAAATGGTGTAAAATTTATTGCTTTATCATGTAATGTTGATGAAAAAGGAATAGAGATAATAAAAGAGATTAAAATTAAAAATGATTAAGACATATAAAAGCGATGAAATTAAAGCATGTAGAGAGGCCTCAAAAATATCGTCTATTATTTTAGATGAGGTTAATGAAATTGTTCAAGAAGGTAATTCTACAGATGAAATTGATAGATTTTGTTTTAAAAGAATCAAAGAGTTAGGAGCTACTCCGGCACCATTATTTTATAGAGGATTTCCCAAGGCTTCTTGTACGTCTTTAAACCATGTTATCTGCCATGGTATTCCAAATAAAAATAAAATACTAAAAAAAGGAGATATTCTTAACGTTGACGTGACTTCTGTAGTAAATGGTTGGCACGGGGATACTTCGCGAATGTTTAAAGTAGGAAATATTTCAATTAAAGCTTCAAATTTAATGAAGGTTACTCATGAATGCTTAATAGAAGCTATTAAAGTTGTTAAACATGGAGAAAAAATATCAAAAATAGGTAAAAAAATTGATGAAATAGCTAACTTAAATAATTTTAGTGTCGTTCAGGATTTTTGTGGGCATGGACTGGGTAAAAAATTTCACGAAAATCCAAGTATAGTTCACTATTACGATCCTTATTATGATTCTATAAAATTTATATCAGGTATGATATTTACTATTGAGCCAATGATAAATATTGGAAAATATAATTCAAAAGTGCTTCCTGATGGATGGACAGCTGTCACAAGAGATAAAACACTTAGCGCTCAATACGAACATACGATATACATAAATGACGATAAAGTTGAGATTCTCACAGAATCTCCAAAAGGAGTTTTTTATAATTGATACCACGCTATTCTAGAAAAATTGTTAAAGATATTTGGGAAGATAATAATAAATTTCAAATTTGGCTTGATTTAGAAATTCTAGCTTGTGAAGCTATGGAAAAATTTGGATACATTCCAAAAGGAACGACATCTAAGATTAAAAAAAAAGCTAAGTTTAAAGTAAAAGAAATTGAAAAGATTGAAAAGGTAACCAAGCATGATGTGATTGCATTTTTGACTAATGTAGCAAAATATGTTGGTGACGAGTCAAGGTTTATTCATAAAGGATTAACTTCAAGTGATATTTTAGACTCTTCATTTTCGATCCAATTAAATCAATCTTCTTGCTATGTATTAGACGGACTAGAAGAACTTAATAAATCATTACTAAAAATTTCAAAAAAACATAAAAATACTCTTTGCATTGGCAGAAGTCATGGAATACATGCTGAAGTCACAACTTTTGGACTTAAGATGCTTGGTTTTTTTGAAGAGAGCAAAAGAAATATAAAAAGACTGAAAAGTTCAATTGATCAAATTAAAACAATACAAATGTCAGGACCTGTTGGGAATTATTCTAATATAGATCCTAAAATAGAAAAATATGTTGCTCAAAAATTAAAATTTAAAATTGAAAATGTCTCTACTCAAATTATACCAAGAGATAGACATGCGGAACTATTTTGTACTTTTTCAATTATAGCTAGTTCACTCGATAGATTAGCAACTGAAATTAGGCATTTACAAAGAACGGAAGTTTTAGAAGTTGAGGAAGGTTTTAGTAAGGGGCAAAAAGGAAGCTCTGCTATGCCTCATAAAAAAAATCCAATTTTGTCTGAAAATATTTCTGGCCTTACAAGAGTTGTCAGATCTTTAGCTATTCCAGCGTTAGAAAATATTACTACTTGGCATGAGAGAGATATAAGTCATTCAAGTGTAGAGAGAATTAATGCCCCTAATGCAACAATAACATTAGATTTTGCAATTCAGAGAACAGTTAATATTATTGATAATTTAGTCATTCATAAAAGCAATATGCTGAATAATTTAAATAAACTAAAAGGATTACCTTATTCTCAAAATATATTAATATTTTTAGTCGATAATAAAGTTTCAAGAGAAGATGCTTATCAAATTGTTCAAAGATGCGCTTTACAAACTTGGAATGGAGATAAAAGCTTTAAAGAAAATTTACTTAACGATTCTTTATTAAAAAAACTTAATCTTTCATTAAAAATAGATAAAATATTTTCAAATACAGACCTGAGCAAAAAAGTT
>JAQBUY010000111.1 GCA_027623775.1 Pseudomonadota bacterium | reverse complement strand
CAGTTGGTTAGAGCGCAGGACTCATAAGCCTGAGGTCAGTGGTTCGATCCCACTTCCCGCTACCATTTTTAGCTATTAGCAATAAGCCATTAAAATTCTAAGATCGTAATCATTAAATTCGCAAATAAATTACCTTGATTGCTATAAAAAAAAAGATAAATGTTTAAAATGGACGAAATAAAAATTATTATTTTACTAATCTCTGCAGGAATTCTTTTTAGATACTCCTTAATCTTTACTGGTCAGTTATGGGCAAAATCTCATGCACAAACAGTTACATTCATGGTTCTGCCTATTATTACTTACGTAATAACAAATACTATTTCAAATAATATAGCCTTGTCATTGGGGATGATCGGAGCTTTGTCTATTGTAAGATTTAGACATCCTGTGAAAAGTCCCTTAGAGCTTGCTATTTATTTCGCATTAATTACAGTTGGAATAGCAACTAGCGTAAGAACTAAATGGGCAATACAACTCATACTAGCTGTGGTTATAATTATCTTGTTTGTAAAATTATTTCAAATGTTATCAAAAAAGTTTGGTAAATCATTTTACAGCATGTCTTTCAATGAAGGAATATCTACAAACACAATTGAAATAATTTCAAAAAATAAAATTGATATAATTGAGAAGAGTGAATTTTTGATTAGCTATTTTAATGATAATACAGAAAAAAAAATAATTTACAGATTAAATTTTGAAAATAAAAAAGATTTGCAAGTTTTTAAAGACAGTCTTAATGAGAGTGAATTAGAAAAAATAAATATCATTTATAACTAAGTTGATGAAAAAAAGTTTAATCTTTTTAATTTTTTTTTTTTTATTTTTTAGATCTGTAAATTCAGAAGAAAATATTCCAGATAAACAATTTAGAGGCTGCGTAGGCAAAGTTAGTGAAAATTTTATTCATAATAGCAATCAAATTTTAATCGACTCTATAGAAGTTGACACTGATGACTATAGAAAATGGACAATAAATGGAGTTAAAATTTTAATTGGCAGATACAGATATGTTGAAGAGAAATATAAAAAAAGATTTAACGCCAAAATATTAGTTAATTACAAAGATGGTACAAAGTGCGTATTTGATGCACGAATTAGACAAAGTGGTGACGAAAAGGATCATATAGATTTACTAGGCAACTCTATAACTCAGAGCTTAGATGTTCATCTAAAAAATGGAAATATTAGAGGAATAACAAAATTTAAATTATTAAGACCAAAAGTGCGCGGAGTATTAGAGGATGAGATTTTTTTAACTCAAATTCTTAGAAATCTCGATTATCTTGCACCACGAACTTTAAAAATAAATGCTAGAGTTAATAATGTAAAAACTACAATGTTGTTTCAAGAAAAAGCAGCAAAGGAAATGTTGGAATTTAACAACAGACGAGAAGGGCCGATTTTTGAGGGTGATGAAAGATTTTTTTTCAAAAAAGTAGAAAAAATTGAAGACAATCAGCTAAGTAATTGGTCAGTAGGTATTGTTGACTTAATGAACGAAAGTGCCAATCATTTATTAGCTAAACAAGTTAATTCCGAAATAGTAGCTAAAAGCACGGGACACAAATTGATGTCTTTAAATTCAACATCAAAAATAAATTTAATTTATTTATATTTTGCCAATCGATTTAGAGATACGAACAACAAATTTAATCATATGGATTATGATTTAGATAATAATTTACTTGCATTATTTGATAGTCAAAAAACATTAAGATTAGATGAATACAACCTTTTAATTGAAGCAGTTAATGGACAACATGGTTTAGCAATAAACAACAGAAAATTTTTCTGGAATTCAATAGAAAATTATTTTGAGCCGATAAATTATGACTCTAATGCAAATATATTATTAGACATACAACCAGGACAAATTAGATTACCAAAAAGTAAGCAATTTTTTTATTCTTTTTCTTCTTTAAAAAATAAATTAATAAATTTAGATGTTAAAACTTTAAAAAATGAATTTACTTTGTCAGGTCTTCAAATAAGTGAAAAAGACATTCAAGATAAAATACAAAAAATAATTAAAAACATAAACCAATTAGAAAAAAACTATAACAACTTGGATAAAAAGCTAATAGAACACAACTATTTTAAAACAATTGAAAAAATATCTAGTAATTATTATGAAAGTATAAAAAAATCAAATATCGACATAGCTTTGATAAAATATAATTCTGATCAAAAAGAATTTAATAAATGTGAAAATTATCTTGAAAATTGTGAGTATCTAGATATTTCAAATGAAACATTATCTCGTTTGCTAGAGGGAGATTTGAGTGAAGGGAATAAATCATATCAATTTTTAGGAGATGATTTAAACTTTAATAAATTTTCTAACAATAATTTTGAAAATTCTATAGTTTACGAAGGAACAAAAATTTTATTTAATAATGGAATTGAAATCAAGATCAATGAAATAAATGATAAGATTGAAATAAACCAAAAAATTCCTGAGTCAAAAATACTTTTTTTAAACGGAACGATAAATAATAAAAACATTATTTTTTCTGGTACAACAAATGTTTCAAAAAATTATTCTTCAACAGACATTAATGGTTTAACAGGATGCTTAACATTTTCGAATGTAATAATGGATAAAGTGAGTATTGAAGCTAATGGCTCAAGCTGTGAAGACACAATTAATTTTATCAATGTTTCAGGTAATTTACTTAATATATCTATTCAAAATTCTTACCGAGATGCTTTAGATGTAGATTTTTCTAATATCAAAATTAAAAACATAAATATTTTAAATGCAGGAAATGATTGTGCTGATTTTTCTAATGGATCATATAATTTAAAGAGTCTTAATATGAAATATTGTGGAGATAAATCTCTATCTATTGGAGAGAATTCATTCGTTCAATTAGATTATATTATTGCCAGCGACTCAATCACGGGTATTGCATCAAAAGATAGTTCATTGACTTTATTAGGAGAGGCATACCTTCAAAATTTAGAAACATGCTTATCTGCATATAATAAAAAACAAGAATTTGATGGATCTATAATTAAAGTGAATAAGCTAATTTGTAATAATTTTAAACAAAAAATAAGTTCAGATAAAAGATCTCTTATTGAAAATAGTGTACTTCAAAAAAATTAATGAGTTTTAGAATTGAAGATAAACTTTATATTCGACCAGAAAATTTATTCCAATTCTATTCTTTTCTTAATAAAAATTTTATTAAAAAATTATATGAGCCTAGAATAATCAAAAGTTTATATTTTGATAACTTAAAATTAGAGATGTACAAAGACTCAATTGAGGGATCAGTCCCTAGAAAAAAAATAAGAATTAGAGAGTATCCAAATTCAAATGATGATAAATATTATTTTGAAATCAAGACCTCATCGGTTGAGGGAAGGTTCAAAACTAGAGAAATAATTGATAAAGAAAAAAATAACTTTATAGTAAATTTTGGTTATTTAGATAAAGATTATGGAACTTGTTTGCCAAACTTTTTTGTTTCTTACAAAAGAGAGTACTTCTTATTTGACAATGTAAGGATATCGATAGATACAGATATAAATTATATTAATTTTTTAACCAATAAAATCTATAAAGATAATAAAGCTATAGTAGAGTTAAAAACGTCAATTAATAAAAATTCTGATGATTTAGCAAAAATGTTTCCCTTTCAAAAAATTAGATTTTCCAAATATTGTTTTGCTGTGTATAATGTGAATTAGTAGTTTAATTATACTAGACTTT
>JAQBUY010000110.1 GCA_027623775.1 Pseudomonadota bacterium | reverse complement strand
AAAAAAATCTTGTTTACTCATAACATAATACAGAATTTCTCTGAGAGTTGGTTTTTCATTATAAATATTCATATCTTGTCTGGTGTCTGGAAAATCTAACTCTTCAATAATAAATGTACCTTTAGATTTTAATTTTTTGAATAATAAAAAAAGTGATATAATTTGATCTTTTAGAAAATGTCCAGCATCTTCTACAATTATATCGTATTCTAAATTATTATTTTTAACAAAATTATTTATTGAATCTTCAGAACTTGTATCAATTTTAAAGTTAGTAATTCTTTTTGAATAAAAATTAAATATATCTGGATATAAATCACCAGAATAAATCTTTGAATTTTTAAAAAAAAAACAAAAAGCAGCTGTGGCTCCTCCTTTAAAAGAACCTAATTCCAATATACTTAATTGATTATCTTTAATATCTTCAAAATATTTATCGTAAAAAATTGCATATTGATGACCCTGTATTCTTTCTTTTTTTTTAGATTTTGTATATTGATTAAAAAAAAAATTACCTTTATCACTGTTAAAATATTCAAATAATTCGATTAGTCTTAAATTAAATAAATTCGATTTATTTATTTCTAAATTATCTAAGTTAATCTTTTTTTCTAAAAAAATTGAATAAATAAAAAACCTCCATGGCAAAACAAATGTTAAATAAATTTTAAGAATTATATTTGATTTAAGAAAACGATGCTTGTAATAGATATGATAGAATGTTAAAATTTTCATTATTATACATAAATTATATACAATAATTACTACATACAATCTTTACGCTTTTCACTATAATAGTTCTACTAAATGTTTCAAAATTTTATAAACAATAAATTTTGGATTATAAAAAATAGAAAATCTTTAAAGAATTGGTATAAAAGAAATTTCAGAAGTCCATCACCATCTTTCATTAAACTAAAGATACTTGAGAGCCATAATATGAAAAACTGCTTGTGGATTGAGACCGGAACTTATTATGGAGACACTACTTACTTTTTATCTAAAATTGCAAAAAAAGTAATTTCTATAGAAGCTGATAAAAGATTATTCAATCTTGCCTCTGATAGATTTAAATCATTTAAAAATGTGGAGATTTTTTTTTCAAAAAGTGAAAAAATTTTACAAAATATTTTATTAAAAAATAGAAATTTTAATAATCTGTGTATTTATCTAGATGCCCATCTATGTAATGATCATAAAAAAAATATAAAAACTTACGGAACCCAAAAAAAAGCACTCCAATTATGCAGGAGCTAATCATTATAGAAAGATATTTAAAAAACTTTAAAAATATCAAAATTCTTATTGATGATATTCGACTATTTAATATAAATTTTCACAACTATCCTGAAATCAATACAATTGTTGACTATTGTAGAAAAAATTATTTAAAGTGGAGCATTGAACAAGATATATTTGTTGCATATAATAATTAAAATTTTCCTAAAATCTTTTGGCGGAGAGAAAGGGATTCGAACCCTTGATACCTTTAACAGTATACACGCTTTCCAAGCGGGCGCCTTCAACCACTCGACCATCTCTCCTATTCGTTTTTATTTCGGCCATTTCTCCAAAAAACATTATTTGAAATACTTCTTTAACTTATATTCGCTAATTTTAAAAACTATCTTTTTCCAAAATTTTTTTTATCTTCAAAACTAATTTATTACTACCAGGGACATCCTCGTTATGAATATATGCATAATCCATTGCTCCTATATTCTTAATCGCTATTTTTTTAATTTAAATGCAACTAATGCATCTCCCCTTTCTACAGAATAACCAGATCTCAATGTATAAGAGCCTGTCGATTGTACTATAATAAACTGTTCTCCATTAGCAACGTACGTAGTCGGTGGGGCTGAGCCTATAAATGGCAATTGCATTTTCCACACTTCTTCACCATTGGTACTTTTGAAGGCATAAATCATTTTATCTAATGTCCCAGTTGCAAACACTAATTCTCCCTTTGTAGCCGTCGCTCCGCCAAAATTCTCTGTTCCAGTTCTACTTATTCCCTGTTTAGTTAATCTCTCAAATTCACCAAAAGGAACTTGCCAGATAATCTTTCCTGTATTCAAATTTAAACTTGTCAATGTTCCCCATGGTGGCACATTACCTAAATAGCCATCACTGTCTAATAATCTTTCAAAACGACTAATATATTTTTTATTTTGGGAATCCCATATAATATCAGTTATGAATGCTACATTATTTGCAGTAACATACATTGTCTGAGATTGATGGTCTACAGAGGCTCCCATCCATTCCGCCCCTCCATGAAAATTGTATATAATTGTTTTTTTTTCAGTATCTACTGGTTCAAAAAAACCATATTTAAAATTTTTTATTCGTTCTTTTATTTCAAATCTCTTTGTTGCAGTTAAATTAGTTATTTCATTTTGAGAAAAAATATTTTTTGCAAATGGTTCTGGTAGCCTAAGATCTAACTGATATGGAGCAGTTTTTTCACCAGGAATTTTAGATGTTGGGGCCTTTTTATAATTCATATCAAAAATTGGCTTACCAGTCACTCTGTCTAACATTAGTGTGTTTGCTCTTTTTGTAACTGCAATAACTACATCAATTAAATTATTATTTCGTATGATTGAAGTTAAAATTGGTGGCGCAGGTATGTCTAAATTCCATATATCGTGTTCAGTTTCTTGAAAACTCCATAATATTTTCTTTTCATTTAAATCAACAGCTATAATAGAGTCGGAGGACTCATTTGGTCCTGGCCTTCTTGTTCCATCGAAATATGAATGGGGGTTGCCCGTGGTTATATAAAGAATTCCTCTTTGCAAATCCGCAGATATACCACCCCAAGGGTTGGATCCCTCATTATTATACTTTACACCTCCTGCTCTACTGAAATATTTTTTTTGAAAATCTAATTTCCATATAAGTTTTCCACCTACTAAATCATAAACTTCTACAGTTTTATCAAAAGTAACAACTATAATTTTAGATTGATAAATAATCGGGGTAATACTTGATGGTTTTATTTTAACAATGCCATTTTTACCAAATTCTTTAATAAAATTTCCAGTTTTAGCATTTATTGCAATTAATTTTTTAAAATTGGTAGCATAAATTCTTGGTTCAATAATATTATTTCCTTTCCAATACTGAAGGCCTCGCCTAGCAACATCATCATGCAATTTTTTTGTTCTCCATATCTCTTTTCCAGAAAACCCATCTATTGAAACAATTCGCCCCCCCCCCGCTGTAGGTGTATAAATTTTACCATCAACAACAATTGGATTACACTGAACATCAAGATCAAACTTACTTTCGTGACGATCTTTAGATCTATATGCCCATGCAATATCTAAATTTTTAATATTTTCTGTATTAATTAAATTTAAATCTGAAAATCTGTTTGAGTTTTCGTTGCCATGGCTTCTTTCCCAATCATTTAGATTCACTGAATAAGGGTTAATATTCCTGGTAAATGAAGTACCAGCAGTAATTATCTTAGTCTCAGGTAAGGAGTTCCTATAATTAATATCTTCGGGCAACCAATATTTTTTATTTTCAGAGGGGATAGTGATTAATAAATTTTCATATTTTTTACCGAAAAAATTGTAAATTTTTTTTAAAAAAGTAGAATTAATATTCTTTTCTGAAATTTCAATTAAAGATCTATTTACATATTTATAATTTATACTAACAAAATCAAATAATATTACAAACGGTAATAAAATAATTATAAAAAATAAAATTTTT
>JAQBUY010000109.1 GCA_027623775.1 Pseudomonadota bacterium | reverse complement strand
AAACTAAAAATTTAGCAATGAAAGCTTTTGATAATAGTGATATTTTTTTAGAAAAATTTATATCTAATTCAAGACATATTGAAATTCAAGTTTTTGGTCTAGGTGAAAAAAAGGCTTTACATTTTTATGAAAGAGATTGTTCAATACAAAGACGTTTTCAAAAAATTATAGAAGAAAGTCCAGCGCCACAAATTGAAAAATCAATTATTGATCAAATGGCAGAAAATGCTGTAAATTTTGTGACCAATCAAAAGTATGAAGGAGCAGGAACAATTGAATACATATACGACATAGACAATAAAAAGTTTTATTTCTTAGAAATGAATACCAGAATCCAAGTGGAACATCCGGTTACTGAGGCTATTACAAATTTTGATTTAGTTGCAATGCAAATTAAATTTGCATTAAATATGAATATTAATTCAATAGAACAAAATAAAATTAATAAATCCGGCCATGCTATTGAATGTAGATTGTATGCTGAAGATCCAACAAAAAATTTTCTTCCTTCTCCTGGAAAAATTACAAAATTAAGGATTCCAAATACTGGTTTAACTAATATTAGATTAGATATTGGTGTAGACGAAGGAGATGAAATATCTTTTTACTATGATCCTATGATTGCTAAAATTATATCAAAAGGGGCAAATAGAAATGAAAGCATAAATAATATGATACATTATTTAAATGCATTAGAAATTGAAGGTGTTAGTACAAATAAAAATTTTTTGATTTCTGTGTTACAAAATAAAACTTTTAAAGATGCTGGTTATAATACTAAATTTATAGAAAATAATTTACCTTTATTTACTAAAAAAATAGAAGATTCTTCTAAAATAAAAAGTGAAGTTATTAAACCAGATACAATTTCCTCAAAATATACTGACAACGATATAAAAGCTTTAGAAAAAATTGTTATAAAATCACCTAAAGATAAAACGTCTCAAAATTATACTGAAAATGATATTAAAACATTTAACAATATTTTATTAAAAAAAAATAATACAAATAATTTAACCCAAACATCCATAAAAAATATTCCTGGTAAAGTATATGATGAACCAAAATTTAAACCAGGTGGTGATAAATATATGTTTATTGAGTTTGGTAATGTGATGGATATTGAAATTAATTTTACCGCTCAAAACCTAGCTAAAGCTATCAAAGATAACAACATAAAGGGAATTTATGAAACTGCACCATGTTTCGCTTCCATGTTAGTACATTATAACCCCGATGAAATAAAATTTAATGATTTAAAAAATGAAATGAAATCAGTTATTAAATCACTTGGACCAACTGATAATATAGAAATTAATAGTAGAATTTTTTCATTTCCTACTGTTTATCTTGATAAATGGACAAAAGAATGCATTGACGATTATTCAATTAAAATAACTAAAAAAACTCCTGATCCAGAATTCATTACAGAGTTAAATAACTTAGAAAACACAGATCAATTTATAAGAGTACATTCGGGAACTGAATACTGGGTTTCTGCACTTGGTTTTTGGCCTGGACTGCCATTTATGATGCCTCTTGATCCTAGATGTAAATTAACTGCACCAAAATATAATCCACCAAGAACTTGGACGCCAAAAGGAGCTATAGGAATGGGAGGATCTTCTACTTCAATCTATCCAGATAGATTACCAGGAGGATATCAAATATTTGGAATCATTCCTGTACCTATTTGGGATACTCAAAAAAGTTTTCCAGTATTTGAAGAAAGTATATGTCTTTTTAAACCAGGAGATAGGGTAAAATTTGTACCTACCACTTACGAAGAATTTGATTATGTTTCAAATAAAGTAAAAGATAAATCATATGATTATAACATTATTGAATACCAAAAATTCTCAGTTAAAAACTACAAAAAATGGTTAACAACTATTGATAAAACAAAAAGATTTTAAGTATAATGATAGAGGTAATTAAAAAAGGTTTAGAAACATCAATTCAGGATTATCCAGGTAGAATTGGAAGTTTAAACCAAGGATTTCCAGCTTCAGGTCCAATGGATAGCTGGTCTTTTAGACTAGCAAATATATTGGTTGGAAATAAATCTGATGAGGCAGCACTAGAATGTCAATTCATAGGTCCTACTCTTAAATTTAAAAATGATAGAATAATAGCAATCACAGGAGCAGACATGTCACCAAAATTAGATGGAAAAAATATTCCATTATGGGAAAGCATAGAAGTGAAGGCAAATCAAATTTTAGAAATGCAGTTTTCAAGTATAGGTGCTAGATCATATATTGCTTTTTCGGGAGGTATTGACAGCAAACCATGGTTAAATTCAAGATCAACTTTTCACAAAGCAGGAGTTGGTGGAATTGATGGTAAAGCAATACAGGATGGTCAAATTTTACCTTTAAAAAAAAATAAAATTATAAATCCAAGAAAAATTAAAAAAAAATCAATACCAATAATGTCTGTTGATAAAAATTGGTCTATAGAAGTTGTCCGAGGTCCAAACGATGATTGGATTGATGAAGAAGGACATAAAATATTTTTAAATTCAAAATGGAAACTTCAAGCTAAAAGTGACCGAACAGGCTATAGATTAGATGGCCCTAAATTATCTTTTAGTGAAAAAGCAACAAACAAAAGTCTTGAGCATGGTTCTGAACCTTCAAATATTATTGACCAGGGTTATCCGGCTGGAGCAATAAATCTTGCTGGTCAAACACCAATAATACTTGTTAATGATGGACCAAGCATGGGTGGATTTATCAACCCGTACACAGTCCCATCAGCAGCATTTTGGAAGTTGGGGCAAGCTAAACCAGGTGATACTTTCAATTTTGTTGAAATTTCAGTTGAAAAAGCACAATTACTAAGAACCGAACAGTCGGTAATTTGCAGTGAAGAAAGTCTTGAATCTCTAAATAACAATAAAGAAAATGATAAAAATGAAATAATAAAAAAACTTGATCCCATTAAAATAATAGATTTTGAAAAAGATAAATTGGATGAAAAAATAAGAAGAAAAATAATGGAAAAAAAAGGTATAAAAAATATGAAAGTTCGTTTCTTTAATTAATAATTCAATGCGAAAGGAATATTAAGATATGGCTACTGAAGTAAAAACAACAGTTCCAGGTAATATATGGAAAGTATTAGTTAAAGTAGGAGATGTTGTTAAAAAAGGTGATGATCTGTTTATCATGGAAGTAATGAAAACAGAAGTTCTCCCCTGTAGATGGAAAAGTTATTGAGGTTAATATTGTAAACGATCAAGAAGCAGTTGATCCTGGAACCATAGCAATAATAATTGAATAAAAATATTAATTATGAACAATACAAAATCTTACTTAAAAATAATTCAAGACCTCTCAGAAGAAATTGGTATTCCCAAAGAAGATATAAAAAGTTTAGTTGATGTTGCTTTATCGTCTGTTGATATTAAAAAAATAAATTATGAAGATTTAAAACAAGAAATATTAACTTTTTTAGTTATAAATATGTTTTCTCTTATTTGTAAATTATAATTTTTATGACAAATAAAATAATATTATTTAATGGCCCAAATTCACCATTTGGAAGAAAAACAAAAATAACTTCTTTAGTTCAAGAAATAACCTTAGAAGAAAAAATAATTAATATTCAAGAAGCTGAGTTTTTAGATAAGCACAATCCTTTAAGAAAAATACCAACTCTCTTAGCTGATGATTTAACAATAATTGATAGTGATAATATTTGTATTTATCTAGATTCAATTTCAAAAAAAAAAACTCTTTTT
>JAQBUY010000108.1 GCA_027623775.1 Pseudomonadota bacterium | reverse complement strand
TTATTATATAATATACCTTATAATTTCTTATAAGGAGGAATAATAAATGATAAATAAAAAACCTATGAAGAGAAGAGGTTTTCTAAAAGCTGCTGGAGCAACTGCTGCTGCTGTTGCTGTATCTTCTTTTCCGGCTCCTGCAATTTCAGAAGGCCATAAAGAATGGATAGCTTGTTCAGCTTTTGGTAAAACTGGTATTTTAGGAGATGCTCTTTCTCAATTTTCAGCTTTTGTTAATGCACAATCTAGTAAAGTAAAAATTAAAGTTTATTTTGCTGATGAATTGGTTCCGGGATTAGAGTCATTAGATGCCGTAAGATCTGGGGCTGCTCAAATGTCTTATGGCGCACCTTACTATTGGACTAACATTAGTAATGCTATTTCATTAGTAGCTGCTATGCCTTTTGGCTTAACAGCTCAAGAACAAAATGCTTGGTGTTATTATGGCGGCGGTATCGAAGTTTCTGACGTAGTTTATAATGAACTAGGAGTTAAATTTCTACCATTGGGAAATACAGGAAACCAAATGGGAGGTTGGTACAATAAAGAAATTAATAATATCGAAGACTTCCAAGGTTTAAAATTTAGAATGCCTGGCATTGGTGGTAAAGTTTTGGAAAAATTAGGAGCTTCAGTTATTTTATTAGCTGGTGGTGACGTTCTTCCTGCTCTTGCTTCTGGTGCAATTGATGGTACAGAATGGATTGGACCAGCTGCAGATTTGGGCAAAGGCCTTCATCAAGCTGCAAAATACTACTACAACCCAGGTTGGCATGAACCAGCAACAATTCTAGATTGTGCTATTGATCTTAAAGAATGGGAATCTCTCGATGATGATACCCGTAGTCTTATAACTCAAGCTTCAAAAGCAACTAACATGGAAGTTCTTTCAAGATTTCAGGCTGCTAATGATGGTGCTTATCAAAAATTAATTAATGAGCACGGAGTCCAAATGAGACAAGTTCCAGATGACGTAATGAATAAGATTGGAGAAGCAGCTGCAGAAGTTCTAATCGAATACGCAGCCGTAGACTCACAATCCCAAGCATTATTTTCACATCTTGTTAAATTTAGATCAACGGTAATTAGATGGACAGGAGTTTCTGAAAAAGAATATTTAAGAATCAGAAACCTTCCTTTTAAATTTCCTACAGCTTAAATTTATAAATTACAAAAAGGCCCCCATTAATACAATGGTGGCCTTTTAAAAAATAGATCTAGGCAACCAAGTCGCTATCTCTGGAATAAACCCAACAATTATTACCGCAAGAACTTGAATGCCAATATAAGGCAAAACTCCTCGATAAATATTTTTTGTTTGAATTTCAGGAGGAGCCACTCCCCTAAGAAAGAATAAAGAAAATCCAAAGGGGGGAGTTAAAAAACTAGTTTGTAAGTTCAGAGAAATCATTATACCGAGCCATAAGGGATCAGCTCCATTAGCAATAAGAACCGGTCCAACTAAAGGCACAATTACGAAAATAATTTCTATATAGTCCAAAAAAAAACCAAGAAAAAAAATAGCTAGCATAACAATTATCAATGCACCAACTTGCCCGCCAGGAAGAGAGGTTAAAACATGCTCTATTAATTCATCACCTTTAAAACCCCTAAAGACTAGAGAAAACATAGAGGCGCCAATTAAGATTACAAAAACAAATGAACTTAATTTTACGGTATTAAAAGAAACATCTTTTAAGTTTTTAAAAGTCAATTCACCTTTAGTAAAAGCTAAAATTGCAGCTCCAGCTGCTCCAACAGAAGCAGACTCAGTTGGCGTAGCAACGCCTAATAAAATTGAACCTAGAACTAATAAAATTAAAATTAAGGGAGGAAGAACATTTTTAAAAGCTTCGAAATATATTTCTGATCTAGCTCTAGTTGTTTTTATAGGAGGGCAAGAGTCGGGATATATTTTTGCATAAAAATATATAAATATTATAAACATCACTACGAGCATTAATCCTGGTAACATTGCCCCTGCAAAAAGATCAATAGCAGTAATAGGATCGGGCGCTAAATTGCCAACAATTAAAGCTGCTTCTTCATTTGCTCCTTGAAGGATATCGGCCAGCAAAACCAAAACAATAGATGGGGGAATAATTTGACCTAAAGTTCCTGCAGCACAGATAGTACCTGTAGCAATTTTTTGGTCATATCCCGCCTTTAACATTGTGGGTAAAGATAACATTCCCATAGTCACAACTGTGGCACCCACTATTCCAGTAGATGCAGCGAGAAGCATTCCAACTATAACAACACCAATTCCTAAGCCACCTTTAGTAGTTCCGAATAACTCTCCAATAGACTGAAGTAACCCTGCTGCAATTTTTGTTTTTTCAAGCATTATACCCATAAAAATAAATAATGGTACAGCTACAAGAGGTTCATTGATCATAATTCCAAAAACCCTTTGAGGAAAAAATCCCAACATTCTAAAATTAAAAATATCTAAGTAGTCGCCTAAGAATCCAAAAAATAAAGCAGATCCCGCTAGTGTGAAAGCAACAGGAAAACCAAATAACAATAATGTTAGTGTGGTAAAAAACATAATAATTGAAAGAATTTCAGGAGTCATGATTTATCTATAGATGTGAGATTAATAATACTTTTAATTATATTTGAAATTGCCTGAAGAAAGAGCATGATACAAAAAACTAAGATAGCGCTTTTTAAAATATATAAAGCTGGCAGTCCCCCTACTTCACGGGATATTTCATTCATTGACCAAGATCTTGCAACAAAAGGAAAACTAAATTTCCATATAATATAAATAAAAGGTAAAAGAAGAAAAATATTTCCTAGTATATCAACAATCGATTTATATTTGATAGAGGCACCACGATAAATGACATCTATTCGTACATGCTCATTGCTAAGATAAGTATAACCACTCCCCATCATAAAAATATAGGCATGAAGCCAAACATAAGTTTCTTGCATCCATATGAAGCTAATAGAAAATCCATATCTAAGTATTACTACTGTCAAGACAACAACAACCATAGAGGCTGCAAAAAAAGCACAAATACTTCCAGTAATTGTATTAAGCAGATCAAAAAAAGAGGATATGGACTTTAAAATTTTCATGAAAAGCATTTTATATTATATGGAGATAGAGCATCATCAATACATAAAATTTAGGTCGTGGTGCCTACTTTACTTGCGTAAAGCAGTGCCTCATGCGGGGTGAGATAGGCACCCCTAAGTACTTAATATTAAGGTTGCGCTTATTATTAAAGTTTTAACACCGTAGTACTCAGGTTTGCGACCTAAGAGATTAATTTATCAATTAAAATAACTAATTTTAACTAAATAAAGGGAATAATAAGCACAGATATAAACAAGTTATTCACAGTATAGGCATTCATAACAATCTTGCATATATTCATTAATAGATAGGTTTTTACTATAAAAGAATAGAGAGGTATATTGTTTAAAAAAATGAGTAATAAAATTAGGCCTTTGTCGCCCCATCTACAAATTCATAAACCTCTTCTTACGATGGTTTTCTCTATTACTCATAGAATATCTGCTATAATTTTTTTTGCTTCTTTAGTACTTATAGCTCTATGGATTAGTAGTTTTTACTTACATGAAAATTTTTTTAATTCCTTTAACCTTATTTTAAATTCATTTTTTGCTAAAATTTTGATCTTAATGTGGCTTGTATGCGTAAATCATTTTATTCTTAATGAATTAAAGCATTTATTATGGAGCCAAGTAAAAATGATGGAAATAAATATAGTGTATAAAA
>JAQBUY010000107.1 GCA_027623775.1 Pseudomonadota bacterium | reverse complement strand
AAAAAAAATTAAAATTAAAAAGAAACATTTCATTATTTAATTTTAAGCTATCTTGGAATAAATATCTAGAAATATAAATTTAAAAAAATTATTAATCATCTAAATTAAGAATATAAATATTGTAAAATATAGATCAAAAAGATATATCGCGATATTTTTGAGATGGAAACTAATAATAAAAATTTAAAAAAATTTACATTTAATGTTCCGGAAAGAATAGTTATAGGATCACCAATTATTGGCACCCATGCTAGTAATATTGACCATACACCGTACTTATTAAAAATAAATTGACTTCGACTTAACTGAGTTGGTGAAACAGGAAACCATTTTTTGTCTTTTAATATTAAAATTTTTTTTCCTAAGATAAAATTAATAATTGAACCTGATATATTTCCCAAGCTTGCAAATATTAAAAGTAGAATCAAATTATAATTATCTGTAGCAACCATAGCTGATAGAAGAATTTCCGATGAAAAAGGTAAAATTGTAGCTGCCAGAAAACTAATTATTATAAGATTTATATAAGAGAAAATTAATAACAAATTAAAAAGAATATTACTTTTTTAATATCAATAATTCACCTTAATAAATAAGGGTATTGATCTAAAATTTATAATTAAATCCATTTAGTATTATAATTATTACTTTAGCAAAAGTGTAATTAGAACATTAAGATTTTTTGTAAATGAGCTCTTTTCAATTTCAGTATTGAGATAACTGTAACACTGATTACTTCTAAATTCATTATGAAGAAAATCATAAGGATTATCATGAAAACCCCAGCTTTTAGCAAAATCTTCAGCAGCTTTAAAATAGATCTCAAAAGAAGACTCACTACAATTATCACCAAATGATGGACAAAAATTTCCTTTAGGAGAATCGAGAAGAAAGTCATTAATATATGAATTGAGGATCATAATTTCAAAATTTGGATAATTAGTTTTTTTAAGTTTTTTTAAATCTTGTTTATCTGGATCTATTACAAACTGTCCTAAATTAATATCATAATATAAATCATAGTTAAGGTATTTTGCGTTTTCAAAATTTTCATTAAAAAAAATTTCAATATTTGACCTGATCAAAGGATCATCAATGGCGTCTAAGGCTCCATAAATCTCGCTTAAATATCCAGAACAATAATCGTGCAAATTATCAGCATTATCTGCTTTCGCACTCATAGTGCTAGATCCAAGCAATAAAAGAGTGATTATTAATATTTTTATATGCGTCAATGCAAACAATTATAATCAATGCTTTTGTTTTTGTAATTAAGGTAATTTTGCGATAAAAATCTCTAATTATTAATTAATATTATAATTTGAAAGGTAAAAATTATGGCCGATACACCTCTGACGATGGAATCGTTGCAAGAAACAATTAAAACTCTAGTAGAAGATGAGCAAACTTGGGTATTAGATAAATTACTACTCCCTATAATGGACAAATATGAAACTGTAGAAGAATTAGATGAAGATATTAAGGCAATAGATGAAGAATTTGAGGATGGAGACGGTGAAGATGAACTTAAATACGACGAAGATGATGACGATGATAATTAATATTTGAAAGGAACTTTTTAAAATGTCAGAAAAACTTACCGCCGATTACCTATTTGGAACTATTCATCAGCTTATGCATCATGAAAATGGTCAACCTATTGTAAATGAAATTCTTAAACCTTTACTTGACAAATTTCCCAATCAGGATGACCTAGATAAATTCATAGAAGAAATTATAAGTAAAACAAAATAAAAGTATGTTCATTTAGATACTTTTTATAGTAGTCCCAATAATATACATTTGCATTTTGATAGATTTAAACCAAAATTCTACATTATGTTTGCTTTATTTAAATCAAAAGAAAATCTAGGTATATTATTTGCTATTGCGGCTTATCTTTCTTTTTCTTTTCTAGACGCAATACAAAAAACATTAGTAATTTACTATTCAGTATTTCAAATTCTTTTTTTTAAATACTCTTTTACTTTGTTTTTATCTTTTATAGAATCTCGAAGAAAAAATAATTTAAAATTTTATATAACTTACAATTGGAAAATGCAGATACTAAGAAGTATATTATCTATTGTAGAATCATGCTTATTTGTTCTTGCTTTCAAATATCTAAGTCTTGCCGATGCCCATAGTATAGGAGCATCAACTCCAATTATAGTTGTGGTTTTTTCAATTATATTTTTAAAAGAAAAAGTAACTGCAAAAATTTGGATAGCTATATTTATTGGATTTTTAGGGGTTTTAATAATCATGCGTCCAGGTTTATCAATTTTTGAATTCAAGGCACTTATTCCTCTATCTGCAGCTTTTTTCTTGGGACTCTATCAAGTAGTAACTCGAAAAGTTTCAGAACAAGATGAAAACGAAACATCATTATTATATTCAGGTATTACAGGAATAATTGTTATGGCTTCCTTATGTGTCTTTTTTTGGCAACCTGTCACCTTGGAATTTATTCCGTTCTTCGTAGGAGTGGGATTTTTTTATTCAATGGGTTTATATTTGCAAATAATCGCTCTAAGTAAGTCCAGTGCAAGTATTATTCAACCTTTCCATTATACTCTTATTTTTTGGGCGATAATACTGGGCTATATTTTCTATAACGATGTTCCTGATTTATTTACAGTAATAGGTGGTACTATTATCGCACTATCTGGGATTTATGTTTTTAGAAACAAAGGTAATTGAGAACTAATTTAAGAAGTTTTTCCTAATAAATTGACGATTAATACTCCTGCAATAATTAAAAACATACCTAACATTGAAGATAGATTTGGAATTTGACCATATCTAATTACACCAACTACAGAAGTAGCTAAAATACATAATCCTGCAAAAGAAGCATAAGTAATGCCCATTGGAATATTTTTCATGACATTAGAAAGTGCATACATGCATAAAATAATTGTTATGGCACTTAATAAGGATGGTGCTAATTTTGTAAAACCATCTGAACTTTTTGCAAAACTATTAGATGCAGTTCCAAAAGCTACGGCTATGATTAAAAAAAAATATGAATAGATTACACTCACTATTTTATAATAGCTTAAATAGAAGAAATATCTTTAAAAAATTTCTGTCGATAAGATATCAGCAACAGAGTTTCCAAATACAAGATGAGCCTCTTCATCCCAATGAATAGGATCTATTTTAGAACATCTAATAAAGTCATTAGAATTAATAAAATGGATATTTTTTTCATTATATAATAATTGAATTTCATCAGCAAGAATTCTTGATTTTTCATAACCTCCAGCCCACTCCCCATAATTCCGCCAACCTTCATCATTCCATTCAGGATTATTTGTTTGCTCGCCTAGAATTGGCGGGCAAATAATAGAAACTGATGGTGAATTTTCATCATGCCATCCTCCCTTACCACCCTTACTAGATAAAATAATATCAGCTAAACCAATTAAAGATTTTGCTATTTCTTTTGCACTTTTATTAAATCTACTTTTGAGGTCATTAGTTCCTAACATAATAATAGAATGATCAATTGGGGAACTAGTAAAAAGCTAGTGAGTTACGCTCAAGAAATTATGTGAGGAAGAGTCTCAAACAGTCTCACCCTATAATCATGAAACTACGAGACTAATAATAATATATTACGTTCTCACAGTCTCATGTGCATAGACAATAACGTAGAGACTTTCAGGCACCGGTTACCCTCTTGCTCCTAGAATTATTTTTTTTCATATCTAAATTCTTGAATCTATAAATTTAACAATTTTTGGATGATAGTAATCAAA
>JAQBUY010000106.1 GCA_027623775.1 Pseudomonadota bacterium | reverse complement strand
GGCTATAAATCGATTCCTGATGGATCATAAATAGATCCATTTTTTTCAATTATTCCAGTAACTTTAACTAAAGGATACATTTGATAAATAGATTTAATAAAATTAAAACCAACATTACCCATTCCCTGTACTACTATGGAGTTTTCAGATAAAGATTTATTTAATTTTGATTTTTTTACTTCGTCTGGGTGTCTAAAAAATTCTAACAAGGCTTCAGCAACTCCTCTTCCTGTAGCTTCATTTCTACCATTTATACCACCTAGCTCAATGGGCTTACCGGTTACACAGCCAATATGATTAATATCATTAGGATGAATTGATTTATAACCCTCAACTATCCATGACATTTCTTTTGAAGAAGTACCTACATCTGGGGCAGGAACATTAGTGGAAGGTGAAAGAAATCCAGTTTTAGATAATTCAATCGCAAATCTTCTAGTAATTCTTTCTAAATCATTGTTAGAATATTTTGTTTTATCGATTTTTAAACCACCTTTTGATCCTCCAAAAGGAACTTCAACGATTGCGCATTTATATGTCATTAATGAAGCAAGAGCTTCTATCTTATTAGGATCTACTTGAGTTGAATATCTTATCCCCCCTTTAGAAGGGATTTTATGAAGAGTATGAACAGACCTCCAGCCTGTAAAAATTTCAGTTTTATTTTTTATTAAAACAGGGAAATTTAATTTTATTGTAGAATGATTTGCGGATAAAATTTTTAAAAAATTCTTATTAAACTTTGACGATTGAACAGCTCTTCCAACCATCATATTTACATTTTCAGTAAAAGATGGTCCAAGAGATATTTTTTCTTTATTCAATAATGTTTATGTTATTGAATATATTTCCATTTAACAAGTAATCAGCAACTTGTTTTGCAACATCAATTGCAACATTTGATTGGGCTTCCTTGCTAGAAGCTCCTAAATGTGGTGTTAATAATAAGTTTTTAGCATTAAACATAGCGCTATCGACTGCTGGCTCTGTTTCATAAACATCTACTGCCGCAGCAGCAATTATACTATTATCAAGGGCTTCTTTTAAGTCAGCTTCATTGATTAAGCCACCTCTAGCACAATTAATTAATACAGAGGTAGATTTCATCGTTTTAAGCGAAGATAGATTAAACATATTTTTAGTTTGATCATTAAGCTTAGTATGAAGAGAAATTACGTCAGAAGTAGATATCAGCTCTTCCGTTGAAACCTTAGTTGCATTAAATTTAGATAAAATTTCATATGTAGCAGAAGAACTATTTGTAATAATTTTCATACCTATAACAGAACAAATTTCAGCAACTCTTTGACCTATATTTCCAAATCCAATAACGCCAAGAGTTTTACCCTTTAATTCAGTTCCTAAAAATTTTGTTTTTTCCCATTTACCTTCATGCGTACTAGGACTCGCTAAATGAATATGACGCATAAGAGAAAACATTAATCCTACAGTTAATTCTGCTGTAGCTTCTAAATTACCTAAAGGAGTATTCATGACTAGAATTTTATTTTTAGTAGCAGCTTCGATATCAACATTATCTACCCCAACACCAGCTCTACCAATAACTTTTAAATTTTTACAGTGACTAATAATTTCAGCTTTTAATTTCGTTGCTGATCTAATTAAAATACCATCATAATTATCAATAATTTCTGTTAATTGTTCAGGTGAAAGATCAGTTTTAATATCAAAAGGGATATTGTTAGTTTTTAATACGTCTTCAACTTTATTACTCATTTTATCGGAAATTAATATTTTCATAATTATTTATACTCCTTTAGTGTTTCGAAAAATGCCCATTCAATCCACGGTAATACTTTTTCTATATCAGAAGATTCAACGGTAGCTCCACCCCAAATCCTAATTCCAGCTGGGGCATCTTTATAGGCGTTAATATCATAACCTGCATCTTCTTTTTCAATTCTAGAGCAGACTTCTTTAACTAATTTTTTTTGATTTTCATTATCTAGTTTAATAAAATCAGGGTGAGTAAATTTAAAACAAATACTAGTCGAAGAATAAGTTGCTGGATCGCTAGCTAAAAATTCAACCCAATCATTAGACTCTACCCATTTTTTGATTACATTAAGATTGCTTTGTGATCTTTTAATAAGTTCTTTTTGGCCTCCAATAGAAATACACCAATTTAAAGCATCAATAGCGTCCTCTGTAGCTAGTAATGAAGGGGTATTAATGGTTGCGCCTTCGAAAATTTCTTTTGTAAATTTTTTATTTTTAGCGATTTGGAATATTTTAGGCATTGGCCAATCAGGTTCATAACTTTCAAGCCTTTCAACAGCTCTTGGAGAAAGAGCTATCATTCCGTGAGCACCTTCTCCGCCTAATACTTTTTGCCAAGACCATGTAATAACATCAAGTTTTTTAAAATCCATTTCCATTGCAAATACAGCAGAAGTTGCATCACATATAGATAAACCTTTACGATCATCAGGTATCCAATCAGCATTAGGAACACATGCTCCTGAAGTTGTTCCATTCCAAGTAAAGACTACATCATTATCAAAATTAACTTTTGATAAATCTGGAATTTCACCATAATTATTTGTTTGATGAGTGTTAACATTATTTAATTTTAGCTGTTTAGTAATGTCCTTAACCCAAGTAAGTCCAAATGTTTCCCAACCACAAACGTCTACTGGCCTTTGGCCAAGCAGACTCCACATTGCTAATTCTATAGCTCCAGTATCCGAACCAGGAACAATTCCAACAAAATAATCATCAGGTAATTCAAGAACTTCTTTAGATTTAGTAATTACTTCATTTAATTTTGCTTTACCAGTTTTGGCCCGATGAGATCTTCCTAAAAAAGCATTAGATAAAGCGTCTAAAGACCAGCCTGGCCTCTTAGAGCATGGTCCTGATGAAAAGTATGGATGATTGGGTTTAATATTTGGTTTATTCATTTTTTTCCTAACTGTTAAAAACTATTCAATATGATGATAAAAAATACCATCAAGAGGTTTGGGGTCAAACCAAGTTGCCTTTGGGGGCATAAATTTTCCTTTTTTAGCGTATTCCATTACTAAATCTATTTTTACGGGTCTCATAAAAGTAGATATATTATTAATATCATTATCAACTTGATTCTTCAAATATCCATCTCCGAGAGAAGGTGGGACAAATTCAACTCTCTCATCATTAGTTTCGTCTCTAATATTAAGAATTTGCTTAAGAATAAACTCTCCAAAATCTAAACAATCGGCACCTAAAGATTTATAATTTAATTTTAAACTTAAGCTTAATAATTTACCTTGGAAATATATTTGGAATTTATTTTTATTGAGTTTTTTTGCTTCCTTAATCTTAAAAAAATGACTTAGGTCATTTATAAAATTAATAGATTTGTAAGTTTCTGGAAATTTTACAGACCGATTATAAGTTAAATTATTGCATTGGGATTTAGGAAAAATTACAGCAAGAAATAAAGTTTTAGTTTTTGAATTATTAAGTTGAGAGAAACCCTCGACCCTATGATGTCCATCAGCTATATAAAGTTCATCAAAATTAATTTTATCAGAAAAATTAGTTTTAGATTCAAAAATAGAATGAGAGTAGTTCCCTGACTTAAAATAGATAATAGGATTACTATTAATTTTTTTATGAAAATCTATCTTTAATTTACTATCATCAAAAAAAAGATAAATAGGACAAATCTGATATCTTACCTTCTTTAATTGATCTGCCCTCTCTTTGCCCTTATGAACAAGAATTTTTTCATGGGGCTTGATTTTGTTATTTTGATAATCATTAATAT
>JAQBUY010000105.1 GCA_027623775.1 Pseudomonadota bacterium | reverse complement strand
AAATCTTTTGATTCATAGAGTTAATTTTTTTAGCATCAATATTACCTACAACTTTAACTACATATCTTCTTGTTATGTTATTTTGTGGATTTTCTAATTCTCTTTTATATTTTTTATTATTAGTCAGTATCAGTAAGCCTTCTGTATTATAATCTAGTCTTCCAATATAATGAAATTCATGAAATTTTTTGGGTAAATAATAATATATTGTTTTTCTTTCTTTCTCGTCATTTTGAGTTGTAATACAACCTTTAGGTTTATTGAAAATTAATAATTTTATTTTAGATTTACTAATATCTTTTTTGACTGATATAAATTGTGTTTCAAGTACTTTTATAAAAGGTCTTTTTTCTTCAATGTCATTTATAAATATTTGCCCTTCTTTAATAATTTCTTCCGCTCTTTTACGAGAGATTTTAAATTCTTCAGATACTTTTTTACTTAATGTTATGTGAGGCATGTTTTATAAAGTCTTTTATTATAGTTTCATCTAATTTGGTAATTAAAAATTCTGGATGCCATTGAATACCTATACAGTAGGGGTGTAATTTGTGGCTAAATGCTTCAATTATCCCATCTGGCGATATAGCATTAATTTCTAAATTTTTTCCAATACAATCAACTGCTTGATGATGGGCGCTATTAACTCTATTTAATCTTTTTTTATAAATGCTATTTAAATATGTTCCTTTTATTATTTCTATTTCATGCCCTGTTTCATTTCTAGGATTAGGTTGTTCATGTTTAATTTTACTTTTTATATCTTGAATAAGTGTGCCTCCGTCAAAAACATTTATAAGCTGTGCCCCACCACATATTCCTATTATAGGTTTATTTAATTTATAAAATTTTTTAAGTAAATTGATTTCGTAATGAGTTCTTTCTGATTTTAGTTTAATTTTAGTTGTCTTGATTTTTTGGCCAAAATACTTGGGGTTGATGTCAAAATTACCACCTGTGATAACTAACCCATCTATGAGATTTAGATCAATATTATTCTTACTAATAGGCAAAATAATACAGTTAGCTCCATATTTTTCAAATGATTTTATATAATTTTCTCTTATTGCAAACCAAGGGTATTTTGAATAACTTTGATTTTTATTTTCATAATCTGTTGTTATTCCAATAATTGGTTTATTATATTTATTCATTGGATATTAGATTAACAGAATTTTTTAAAATTGTATCGCAACAATGCGAATTAGCTATTAAAGAAAATGAAATACCTATTGCGGCATTAGTTTATGATCCAATAGAGTTTAAAATCATAGCATATGATCATAATAGAGAGCTCTCCTCTTATGACCCAACTGCTCATGCTGAAATATTAGCTATTAGAAAGTCATGTAATGTTTTAAAACAAAAGCGACTAGATGGTTATTGTATGATAGTGAGTGTTGCTCCCTGTTTCCTATGTTTGGAGGCTATTAAATCAGCTAGAATAAAAGAAATTCATTATTTTTATTCTAATGATAATCCAGAAAGAAAAAATATCAGCAAAACTATAATGATTAAACATGAGTGGGAAGGTGAAAATTTACTAAAAAAATTCTTTAAAGAAAAAAGATTAAAGTAATAATCCTATATCAGGCCTATAATATTTTTCTTTCCAGTTAATTTTTTCTGCTATCTCGTAAACCTTATTTCTGCAATTTATATAATTATCTCCTGATGCCACTATCGATAAAACTCTTCCACCATTTGTTTTAACCAATCCTTCTTCATAATATGTGGCTGCATGAAATATAAATAAATCTTCTTCCTGATCGAATTCTTCTAAATTATTTATTATTGTATCTTTGGGGTAGTCATCAGGATAGCCTTTGGTTGCTAAAATTAAGCAAATAGATTTTTTAATATCGCTAAATTTAATTTCTGAATATGCAAGATTATTTGTAGCTACTGAATGAGCTGCTGATAAAAAATCTGACTTCAGTCTCATTGAAATACTTTGAATCTCAGGATCTCCAAATCTTGTATTATACTCCATAAGTTTCGGTTCCCCTGTTAATTCATCCACCATGATACCTAAAAATAATACACCTTTAAATTCAAGCAATTCTTCTTGAATACCGTGTATGCTTTTATTTACAATATTGTCTATTATTTTTTTTTCTAATGATTCATTTAATATAGGGGCAGGACTGATAGTTCCCATACCTCCAGTATTAGGTCCAGTATCTCCTGCTCCTATTCTTTTGTAATCTTGAGCAGAACTGAAAGTTTGGTAACTTTTATCATCTAATAAAACAAAATAACTTAATTCTTTTCCTTCTATGTATTCTTCAATAATTATCTTATTATTATTTGAAAATATTTGATTTATAAATATTTTTTTACAGGCATCTTTTGCTTCTTCACTATTTTTACAAACAAAAACACCTTTGCCCTCTGCTAATCCATCGTATTTCACAACTATTTTTCCAGGTCTTGAATTAATAAAAGTTATTGAGTCATCAATATTATCAAATGTTTCAGAGTAAGCTGTAGCTATATCGTATTTTTTACAGAATGTTTTCATAAAATCTTTTGAGGTTTCTAACTGAGCTCCAAGTTTACCTGGACCAAAAACTGGTATATTTTTCTTCCTCAGATCGTCCGCTAGACCTTCGGCCAGATACTTTTCAGGGCCAATGATAACCAAATCAGGTTTATTTTTTTTACAATAAATTAATATTTCTTCAGAAGTATTGAGACTAATGCAATTAGCAATTTTACTAATTCCATAGTTGCCAGGAATGCAAATTAAACTATCACATAGTTCAGATTTATTAATTAGCCTACATATTGCATGTTCTCTTGCTCCCGAGCCAATTACGAATACAATCATTAATAATAAATATACATTAAAAATGAAAAATATTCCTGAATATACTGTCACGCAACTAAATCTAGATATTAAAAATGTCTTAGAAAAATCATTTGAATACGTCAGTGTAATAGGAGAGTGTGGTCCTATAACAATTCCTAAATCTGGTCACGCTTATTTTTCTATAAAGGAGAATGACGAAGTACTTTCTTGTATTTGCTGGAAAAGAAATCTTGAAAGATTAGATATTAAAATCGAAGAAGGTATTGAGTATAATTTCTTTGGAAGAATTACTTCTTTTGCAAAGTTTGGTAGATCTGGATACCAACTTATTATTGATCAAATAGAATTTAATGGAGAGGGGTCAATTTTAAAGTTAATTGAAGATAGGAGAAAGTATTTTGATAAACTTGGATATTTTGATCCGAAGATAAAAATGCCAATACCAAAATATCCGGAATGTATTGCTGTTCTAACTTCCCCAACAGGATCTGTTATTAGAGATATTATACAAAGAGTAACTTCTAGATATCCACTAACAAAATTACTTATATGTCCTATTACGGTTCAAGGAAAAAGTTCACATATTGAAATTATTGAATATCTAAATTTATTATCTGATCAAAAATTAATCCAAAAACCTTCATTGGTAATATTTGCAAGGGGTGGTGGTAGCTTAGAGGAAATGATGCCATTTAATGAGCCTGAATTAATCGAAAACGTTTTTAAATTTAAGATCCCAAGTATTTCTGCAATTGGTCATGAAACAGATTTTACTTTATTGGATTATGTTGCTGATTTGAGGGCACCCACACCAAGTGCAGCAGCAGAAATGTCAACACCAGATCAAAAAGAAATTTATAAAAATCTGGAAAGAAAACATTCTCATTTTAATAAATCTATAAAAATCATTATTAAAAATTACAACTATAGAACTAAGTCTTTTAAAGACAGCATTAATGTGTCTATTCAAAAAATTTTTATGTGGCAGGAAAGA
>JAQBUY010000001.1 GCA_027623775.1 Pseudomonadota bacterium | reverse complement strand
CTTTTAATAAAAAACTATTGTAATATTTTTTAAGAAAATTCTGATCACTATAAGTATTATGTAAACTTGTTACCGTTTTAATTCCTTGATTTTTTATCCAATTAATTAAAAAAAAAGCTGGTGCTCTTGAAGAGATATGAATTAAGTTAATTTTTTTCTCTTTAATTATCTTAAGAATTATTTCTTTAATATTAGCTTGATCAAAAATACTTTTAAATCTTAATTTTTTAATAAAATAAATATTAGAAGTATTTGTATCTAGGTTATTAGAAGAATTTTCTGTTAATACATAGTTATCTATGTTTAAACTAGTTAAATAGGTTGACATATCTCTTACACCAGTTTCAATACCTCCTGCACCCATAGAAGGAATGATTTGTAAACATACTAATTTTTTAATAGATTTTAAATGTGCCACGGATTCAATTTTTTAATTATAATAACAACAAAATAGCTTATAGATTTAGTAAAAGAAGTAAAAAAACCTTGGTTTTTATTCATGGCCTTCAATCTAGCATGAATGGCACAAAAGCTACTTTTTTTAGCAATGTAGCTAAAAAGAAAAATTATTCTTATTTAGTTATGGATTTAAGGGGTCATGGGCTTTCCAGTGGAACATTTAGGGAACTTAGTGTTAAAGACTGGTATCAAGATCTAGAAAAAATTATTAATTTTTTGAAAATTAATTTTATAATTCTTGTAGGAAGCAGTATGGGTGGTTGGCTTGCAATTAATTTTTCTTTATTAAATCAGTCCAAAGTAATTAAACTTATAGGTCTAGCAGCTGCTCCTGATTTTACTGAGCTAATCTTATGGAAAAATTTTAGTAATAGTATTAAAGATAAAATTCTAATAAAAGGGATTTACAAAAAAAGAATATCTAAAGATTTTGTTTATGAATATTCAGAAATTTTAATTAAACAAAGTAGATTAGTGTTAACAAAAAAAATTAAAAGAAAATTTGCTGGAGATGTTATATTTTTTCAAGGTTCAAAAGATTTAAGTGTTCCCTTTAACTATAATAATAGATTCTTAAATGGTGACCAATTTAAGAACCTTACAATCAGCATAATAAAAGGTGCTGACCATAGCCTTTCAGATATAAGGTCATTAAAAATTATAGAAAAAGAAATTTAAGCTATTTTATCTTTTGACTCTACAGCAAATATAAGTTTCGATTTAACTTCGTTAGGAACTACCTGAATAAACTTAGCAACTTCGCTTTGAAAGTTTTCAATAATATTTAGCGCTCTTACAGAGCCTGTCTCTTGATGAAATATTTTAAGTTTTTCTAATAAATGTTTTTGCCAGCTACTTTCTAAAACTTGATACAGACTTACTGATTCCTTATTTATTAAATTAAATAGGTTTTTTTGATTTGAATAAATAAACGCATACCCTCCCGTCATACCAGCTCCAAAATTATCTCCGATATTTCCAAGAATAATAGCACTTCCTCCTGTCATATATTCACAAGCATTATAGCCACAACCTTCAACAATAGCTTCTGCACCAGAATTTCTTACACAAAACCTATCTCCAGCTTGACCTGAAGCATAAAGTTTTCCTGATGTTGCTCCATATAAAGTAACATTGCCAATAATTACATTCTCATGACTAGGTTTATTAAATGAATTTCTTGGTTGTATAATAATTGTTCCGCCTGATAGGCCCTTACCGACGTAATCATTAGAGTCTCCAAATACATTAATTTTAAGCCCTTGGACAGCAAACGCACCAAGCGAATTACCGGCTGAACCTCGTAATTTTATAGAAACATGTCCTTCAGATAACTTATGCATGCCATATTTTCTTGTAATAAAAGATGATATTTTAGCCCCGACAGTTCTATGTGTGTTTCTTACATTGTAGGTTAGTTCAATTTTTTGACCTTTTTCAAAAAACTCTTTTCCGTCTTTCTCAAACTGATCATCTAAAGTTGGAGGCACTTCGTTTCGTTTTTTTTCTATATGAAAATTTAAAGGGGAGTCGTTTTCAATTTTAGTAATAATAGGATTTAAATCTAAATTATCTAAATCACTAGATCCGTGATGAGCTTGGTATAATAGTTCTGTTTTACCGATAATGTCTTTAAGAGATTTGTATCCTAAATCTGCAAGAATTTCCCTCACCTCTTCAGCGATAAAAGAGAATAAGTTAATAACTTTCTCAGGTGTACCTCCAAATTTTTTTCTTAATTCATCGTCCTGAGTACATACTCCAACTGGACATGTATTTGAATGACATTGTCTTACCATTATACACCCCATAGCAACTAGTGAAGCTGTACCTATGCCGTATTCTTCAGCTCCTAATATAGCTGCAATTACAATATCTCTTCCCGTTTTAATTCCTCCATCAGTTCTAAGAGTAACTTTATCTCTCAAACTATTAAGGGTAAGGATTTGATGAACTTCACTTAAACCTAGTTCCCAAGGTAAACCTGCATATTTAATGCTAGATTGTGGACTAGCTCCCGTACCTCCGGAATGTCCTGAGATTAAAATTGTATCTGCTTTTGCTTTAGCTACTCCTGCAGCTACAGTCCCTATACCTGATTGCGCAACAAGCTTTACGCAAACTTTCGCAATAGGATTAATTTGCTTTAAATCATAAATTAATTGGGCTAGATCTTCTATTGAGTAGATATCGTGGTGTGGTGGAGGACTAATCAAAGTAACTCCCGGTGTACTGTTTCTTAACTTAGCAATCAATTCACTAACTTTGAGTCCTGGTAGCTGTCCACCCTCTCCCGGTTTAGCACCTTGAGCAATTTTAATTTCAATCTCAGAACAACTATTTAAATATTCTGCAGTTACCCCAAATCTCCCACTAGCTACTTGTTTAATTGCTGAATTAGCATTATCTCCATTTACATTCTGATTAAATCTTTTTGGATCTTCTCCACCTTCACCTGAATCAGATTTTGATCCAATTCTATTCATTGCAATAGCTAGGGTTTCATGCGCTTCTGGACTTAAGGCTCCAAGTGAAATACCTGGCGAAACAAAACTCTTTCTTATCTCTGAAATACTTTCAACATTATCAACTATTATAGGATTTTTTGAGCTATCCATTTTAAGAAGATCTCTTATATTAATAGGCTTAACATTATAAATTCTTTCTACATATTTTTTATAAAGATTATAAGAATCTCGTGTTACAGCTTCCTGAAGTATGTGGATAGATTGACCTTCATAGGCATGCAATTCTCCTTTAGTTCTAAATCTGTACTCTCCACCTATGTCTAAAATAGTTTTAGAAGCAGAGAAAGAATCTTTATGTTGTTTTCTCATACGACTTTCAAGTCCTTCAAGACCTATACCTGATATTCTTGAAGACATGCCAGGGAAAAAACTTTCTACCATACTTCTACTTAGTCCTATTATATCAAAATTCCTTCCACCTCGATATGAACTAATTATCGATATGCCCATTTTACTAATTATTTTTCTTAGTCCTTTTTCAATAGCTTTTTTAAAATTTAGTATCAGGATATCAAAAGTTATTTTTCCATAAATTCCTTTGCTCAATCTCTCAAAGATTAAACTTTCTATTAAAGATGCATTTACGGTAGTGGCCCCTACTCCAATCAAAACTGCAAAATAATGAACATCCAAACACTCTTTAGAAGAAACATTTAATGATGTAAATGTTCTTAATTTATTTTTAATTAAATAATTATGGACCGCACTTGTAACAAGTATCATAGGAAGTGATAATCTGTTTTTATCAATATTCTGATCTGTCAGTATAATATGTTGAGAGCCTGATCTAACGGCTGTCTCAGCTTCTAAACAAATTCTTTGGATTTCTTGAAGAAAATTTTTATCTAAATTTTTATCAAAAGTACAATCAATTTGAGTTGTATTTTTTTCCAAGTGTAATTTTAAAGAATTAAGCTCGTGATCTAATAAAACAGGACTCTCTAAAAGAACAAGGTTTAATTGCTCCGCATCAGCATCTGCAATATTTCCCAAATTTCCAAGTCTGGTTTTTAAGCTCATGACAATTTGCTCTCTTAAACTATCTATTGGGGGGTTAGTTACTTGAGCAAAATTTTGTTTAAAGAATGTATGAAGACCTCTGTAATTATCAGTTAATACACTAAGAGGGGTATCATCCCCCATAGATCCCAAAGCCTCTTGACCGCTGATTGCCATTGGGTCTAAAATTAGATCTAGAACCTCAATTGTATAATTAAAGTATTTTGAAATTATTTTTGAATTTTCAATATTTTGATTTATTGGTTCTACAATATTTTCTTTATTTAAAATTTCATTGAGTAATATTGTATTTTTACTCCAATCTGAAAAGGGGTGTTGAAGCGCGAGTTGATTTTTTAATTCATCACTTTGATAAAATTTTTTTTCTCTATAATTAATTGCTATTAACTCTCCTGGTCCAACTCGGCCCTTCTTTAAAATATTTCTATCATCAATTATAACCATCCCTACTTCAGAACCTAAGATAAGCAAATCATCATTAGTAATAATATATCTAAGAGGCCTTAGTCCATTTCTATCCATTCCAGATACTATCCAATCGCCGAAATTTGCACAAACTGCTGCCGGACCATCCCAAGGTTCTATAACTGCATTACAGTATGCATACATTTTTTTTAATTCGTCTGGCATGTCATTGTTGTTTGACCAAGCTTCCGGGATAATCATAGACTTAGTCATAGGCAGACTTCTGTTAGTTTGTAATAATATTTCAAAGGCTGCATCTAATGAAGCCGAGTCCGAGGAATCAGAATCTAAAATTGGTTTAAGGTCTTCCACTCTATCACCAAAAAAATCATCAGTTATTCTTGTTTCATGAGCCTTCATCCAATTAACATTTCCTTTAAGCGTATTAATTTCTCCATTATGAGCTAGCACTCTAAAGGGCTGAGCTAATGACCATGTTGGAAATGTATTGGTGGAATATCTCTGATGATAAATTGCAAATTTAGATTTAAAGTCAGTATCTAATAGGTCAGGATAAAAAGAAGAAAGCTGTTCAGCTAAAAACATTCCTTTATAGACAATAACTTCTGATGAAAGTGAACAAATATAAAAGTTGTTGATATTCAAGCTCTTAATTTTGTTCTCTATTCTTCTTCTTGTTAAATATAATGTTTTTTCAATATCTGAATTTTTTTCTTTAGGTGAAAAAATTAATTGCTCAATTTCAGGTCTTGTATAATTTGCTTTTTCTCCAATTATAGAAGAATTAACCGGAACCTGTCTCCAACCAAAAAGATTCATTCCAGATTTAATAACTTCGTATTCCATGATCGCTCTACATTTTTCTTGTGCATTAAAATCTTCTTTAGGTAGGAATACCATCGCTACACCTATGACAGTATTTTCATAGGCCTTATGTCCTGTTTTAGAAATTTGTTTCTTAAAAAAAGAATTCGATACTTCCAGCATGATACCAGCACCGTCACCTGTCTTTCCATCAGCATCAACAGCTCCTCGATGGTAAACTGCTTTTAAGGCTTCTATTCCTTTTTCTACTATATCTCTTCTCGATTCAGCTTTTATAGAGGCAACCAGACCAACACCACAATTGTCGTGCTCTTGGCTATTTGAATAGACACCCACATCTTCTAAAATCTTTTTGTTTTTTAAATATGTATCTAATGAAGTATTTTTTTTCATGATGCTTTTTTAACCTTCTTGTTTTCTAAAAACTGCTTGATTGTTTTAGCAACTTCTCTTCCATCATGTATAGCCCAAACTACTAATGACGCTCCTCGAACAATATCTCCTGCTGCAAATACCTTAGGGTTACTTGTTTGGAATTTATTAAAATCAACCTTAATAGTACCCCAACCGGTAAGATTTAAATTAGTATTAAATTTTTCGTTAATATTTTCAGGTTGGAAGCCGAGGGCTTCAATTATTAAATCTGATTTCAGTGTTTCTTCAATACCTGTATCCACAGGCGACCTTCTACCACTTTCATCAACTTCTCCCAGTTCAGCCACTTTATAAACTAGGCTAGAAGCAATTCCTTTTTGTTGAACTATTTTTGATGGAACGGATAACCATTTAAACTTAACTCCCTCTTGCTCTGCATTTGTTACCTCTCGAGCTGATCCAGGCATATTTTCTTTATTTCTCCTGTAAAGACAAATTACTTCTGAAGCTTCTTGTCGAACAGCGGTTCTTACGCAATCCATTGCAGTATCTCCACCACCAATCACTATAACTTTTTTATTTTTTGCTGATAAATGACTATTTCGTGAAGGTTTATCTCCTAGACCAACTTTATTGCTTTCAATTAGATACTCTAAGGCTGGTATCGAGTTACTAACTGTCTCAGTATTAAGATTTAAAGATCTGGCTTTATATACGCCAGTAGAAATTAAAATTGCATCAAATTTTTTTTCTAAATCTTCAAAGCTGAGATCTTTACCCACTTCACAATTTGTATGAAAAATAACACCACTCTCTTTAAGCCAATCTGATCTTCTGATCACAACTAATTTATCTAATTTAAAATTTGGAATGCCGTAAATCATTAATCCACCAATCCGGTCATTTTTTTCAAATACTTCAACTTCATATCCGTATTCTATAAGATAGGTAGCAGCAGCTAAACCCGCAGGTCCTGATCCAATAATGGCTACTTTTTGATTTTGGTTTTTATCTGAAGTTATGGGTTTAATCCATCCATTATTCCAAGCAGTCTCTGTAATATGTTTTTCTAAACTTCCAATAGTAATAGAGCCAAAGCCAGCTTTTTCTATTACACAATTACCTTCACACAATCTGTCTTGAGGGCAAACTCTGCCGCACACTTCAGGAAAAGCATTAGTTGCTGATGAAATTTCATAAGCCTCTTCAAGCCTATCTTCAGCAATATATTTTAGCCAATCAGGAATATTATTGTTTAAAGGGCAATGAATTTGACAATAAGGAATTCCACATTGAGAACATCTAGATGATTGGTCAATAGATTCTTGAGTGGTGTAATCATTATAAATCTCCTGAAAATCTTTTATCCTCTTTTCAGATTCTGTTTTGATCGGACCTGATTGTTTTTTTTTAAAAAATTCTAACATTGTAATAATTTATTACTAAATATCTATATTATATTAAATGAATACCTTTATATTACATTAATATTTGATTGTAAAAAAAAATAAGTAATATTTTATGACGGAATATCCATTTTACTTTATTTTACTGTATTCTTTAGTTCAGGGAATAACAGAATTTATCCCTATTAGCTCTAGTGGCCACCTGAATATTATCGAAAGTCTTCTAAATGGATCAGAAAATAGAAATCTTCTTTTTGAAACAACTGCTCATTTTTCATCACTGCTTGCATTAACTGTTTATTTATTGAAACACTCCACCTTTGGTTTAAAAAATCTTATTTCTGAGAACTTTAAACTAATAGCGATTTCATTTATTCCTGCAGTAATTATTGGACTAATCATGAAAATTTTAAATTTTAATTTTCTATCTTTGGAAATGATTGCATACACTTTCATCATTGGCGCAATAATGTTATTTGCAGCAGATAAATTCAAAATTATTCAAATAAAAACTAAATCTCTATCAATGGATTTCTTAATAGCAGGTATATTTCAATGTCTAGCTTTTTTACCTGGTTTTAGTAGATCTGGAAGCTGCATAACTGCCTTCTTAATCTTAGGTCAAAATAAAAAGCAAGCTATTACAAATAGTTTATTAATGAGCTTTCCGATTATCTTATTATCTTTTTTAAGCAATGCTCATGATTTAGAATCGATATCTATAGATAAAAGTTTACTTTTTATTTTTATCATTACTTTTATATCTGCTTATTTAACTTTATATTTTTTTATTAAATATATTAATCGGATAGGCTTTACACCATATGTAATTTATAGAATTATCTTAGGTTTTATTATTTTATATTATTTAGGTTAAACTTTATCGATGAACTTATTTAGATAATTTGAAGCCACTAAATTCATTGAAGATAGCTCTCTGCCTAAAATTGCTTTAATAAGTGTGTCTCCATTTGGGGATATGCTATCATGAGATAAGCTTATAAATTGGTCATAGGTAAATAGAGGGTTTGGTAAATTTCCCATTAACCTGCCTTGAATAGAGGCTAAAAAATCTGGAATATTAATAAAACGCTTCTTTTTTTTAACAATTTCAAAAATCAGCTCTAAAATTTCTTTAAATGAATAAATCTTAGGACCTACGGCATCTATCGATTTATTTAAAAAATTATCTCTGTTTGAAGCGATCACTTGAGTCATAAAAGAAGTTAAGTCATCTATATAAATTGGCTGAAATTTTGTTTTTCCTTTTTTGTATAAAGGGAGAAAGGGTAAAAATTTTGTTAGATACCCAAACTGATTTAAAAAATTATCTTCTTCACCAAAAACAATACTCGGCTTAATAATTGTAAAATTATCATGATTGGACTCAATATACTGTTCGCCCAGAGCTTTAGAATACAAATAAGAAGATTTTGTATTCAAGGTACTGCCAAGACTTGATATGTGTACTAGCCTTTTATGATGTTTAACGGTTAAGTCAGTAAGAACTTTAGGCAAATGATAATGAGTATTTTCAAAAGAATTATTTGGTTTTTCAAAGAGTATGCCTAAAAGATTTACAATGATATCAGCCTCTTTAATATCTGATTCAATTGAATGAATATTAGATAGATTAAAAGGGGTAATATTAATTTGTCCAATATCGCCAGAAAGTATGTTTCTTTTGACCTTATCTGGGTTTCTGACAGGACTTGTAATGTAATGGTCCTTTGAAAGTAGCTTTTTTGTTAAACTTCTGCCAATAAATCCAGTTGAGCCAAGTATTAATATATTTTTATTTTTCATTATACTTTCTATCTTATATAAATATAACACTTATCATGTCAAATTATCAACTGTTCCAAAATGACCTACCTGAAGAAATCCTTAATACTTTTAAGACATCTGCATCAATAGACACTGAAACATTAGGTCTAAACATTAATCGTGATCGATTATGTTTGGTTCAAATCATGAATAATGATGATGGAAAATTTTATATAGTTCAATTTCCTAAAGGGTTTAAAGTAAATGAATCAAAAAATTTAAAAAAACTACTTCAAGATAAAAATATTATGAAAATTTTTCATTACGCAAGATTTGATATTACTATGCTTAAAAAAAATTTAAACATATCAACAAAAAATTTTTTTTGTACTAAGATAGCTTCAAAACTTACAAGAACATATACCGGTAATCACGGTCTTAAAGATTTAGTTCAAGAAATTTTAAAAATTGAAATTAGTAAAAAAGAACAAAGTTCTGATTGGAGTCAGGAAAATTTATCTCTGGATCAAATTGAGTATGCTCTAAATGATGTTCGATACCTCCAAGAAATTAAAAATAATCTAGAAAAAAAATTAAAAGAAACATCAAGACAAAAATTATTTTCAAAAACTATTGAATTTCTCGAAACAAGAGTTGAGTTGGATATAGCTGGTTGGGAGACTGTTGACATATTTGCCCACAACTAAATTATGAACTCAAAAAAAGAAATAATTTTTAAAGGAAAAGAAGCCATAAAAATTCAACTTGAAGGAGTAAAAAAACTTCAAAAATCTTTAAATGAGGACTTCTTCAAAGCTGTTGAATTATTATTATCTTTAAAAGGTAAATTAATATTATCTGGCATTGGGAAGAGTGGTCATATTGCAAATAAAATTGCCTCCACTTTTACTTCAACTGGGATTGTCTCACTTTTTCTCCATCCAGTAGAAGCCAGCCATGGTGACTTAGGAATAATTGAAAAAAAAGATATCGTAATACTTATTTCTAATTCAGGTGAGGCTAGTGAAATTAATGACATTATAAATTACTGTAAAAAAAATGGAGTAAAAATAATTTGTATTACTTCCAATAAAAATAGCTCTCTATCAAAGAATTCAGATGTAAAAATTATAATTCCTAAACATAAGGAATCAGACCCTTTGGGAATTGCTCCTACAACTTCTACTACCTTAGCTCTCATTGCTGGCGATGCCTTATGTTCAACAATTTTAGCTTATAAAAAATTTGACAGGCAATCTTTTAAGAATTTTCACCCTGGTGGCAAGATTGGTAAAAACCTAAGAACAATCAATGAAATAATGAATATTGATGCTCCTTTTGTATCAATTAATTCTAAAGTATTAGAGGCTGTCATTGTCATGACTGAAAAAAAATATGGATGCGCAATAATTGTAGATATTAAAAAGAATATTAAAGGCATCGTAACTGACGGAGACCTTAGGAGATCTCTCAAATCAGACCTTTTGGAAGCCAATGTTACAAAAATTATGAGGATCAACCCAATTTTAGTTAATAAGAATACTTTGGTCTCTTCAGCAATTAACATTATGAATAAAAACTCCATAACTAGTCTGATTATAGCTGAAAAGAAAAAAGTACTTGGCATAGTTAACCTTAAAGAATGCCTGGACAATGAGTAATTTTTTAAAAAAAATTAACTTAAATTTAATCATATTATTATTACTGCTATCTCAATTTATAATTTTTTTTTTCAACTCTTCAACTGAAAGAGCAACATTTAATTATAGATCTGATTCATTGGAAAAATTTACTACAATGATTTTAGGTGAAAAAGGGGTGGATGTAATAACCGCAGATAAAATGATAAAAATAAAAGATGATAAAACCCTTTTAATTGGAAATACCAGTTTAAAAAATAATGAATATGAGATTTCTAGCAAAAATGTTACGGTCGATAGTCAAAATAAAATAACATCAAGTTCGCATAAGACCCAAACTATTAATGATCAAGGCACTCTTAAGTCTGAAGGTTTTGAATATGATCAAAATAAGGATATAATAAAATTTAAAGGGGAAAGCGAATTCTATTCAAATGAGAATTAAAATTTCGTTAATATTTTTTTTATTATTAAATTATTCTGTAAGTTTTGCGGAAAGTTACATTAAAGCCTCTAATGGCATTACATGGGATAAAAATAATATGACTTATTCTGCAGAAGGGGACGTTGAATTTCAAAATGATGAAATTAAGGCTTATGCTAATAAAATTAAAGCATTTTATAATATTGAAAATGAAAAAGAAGTATTTGAAATTGTTAACTTAGATACAGATGTAAAAATTTACTACAATGATGAAATCTTTAGCTCAAATAGCGCTACTTATAATAAACTAAGTTCACTCATAACACTTTATGGGGATGTGTCTATTGTCTCACCTAAAAGATACTTAAGTGGGGATGAGTTAATTGTTGATTTACAAAATAATACAAGAACACTTAAAACAATTGAGGAAGATAGCTTAGCTGAGGCTTTTATTAAAGATGAATAAGATTATAGTTAAGAATATAAAAAAAAAATTTAAAACTACAGAAGCTCTCAAAGGTATATCGATTGAATTTAATAAAAATTCTATAACTGGTCTACTAGGGCCAAACGGTAGTGGAAAAACTACATTATTTAATATAATAACTGGATTTCTAGAAGCTGACGAAGGTTCTATTTTTTTAGATAGTGAGGATGTCTCTTCGTACAGTCTTAGCAGGAGATCTGAACTTGGATTAACTTACCTTCCGCAGGAAGCCTCCATATTCAGAGATCTTACGGTATATGAAAATATTAAATGTGTAGCTGAACTATTTTTAACAAAAAATAAAATAGATGAAAAAGTTGTACAATTAATTCAAGATTTTTCATTAGAGGAATTTCAAAATAGAAAAGGTAAATTTTTATCCGGAGGTGAGAGAAGAAGAACAGAAATTGCCAGAGCTTTAGCCTGTGAACCAAGCTTTATTATGATGGATGAGCCTTTTGCGGGAATTGATCCAATTGCCATTGAAGAAGTTAAGCAAACCATTATTAAATTAAAAAAAAACGATATAGGGGTTATTATAACAGATCATAATGTTCGGGAAGCTCTAAAAATTGTTGACTATGCTCATATAATTTATAATGGCTCTCTTATTAGAGAAGGTGAACCGAATGATATTATCAAAGATGAGCTTGTAAAAAAAATTTATTTAGGAAAAGATTATCAAAACTAATTTTATTATTCATCATTTAGTATAAAAACATGCTATATAAAATTTTAAATTAATGTCCGTTTTAAATAATAAAAAATTAAAAGGTGTTTACATGCCCCCAGGTGACAAATCTATAAGTCACAGAGTTATTATTCTTGGGTCTCAAGCAGTTGGTAAAAGTAGTGTGACCAACCTGTCAGAATCCGAAGACGTTTTAAATACCGTTAAAGTGATGAAGCAGTTAGGATCTAATATAAAAAAAATTGATGGAAAATATATTATTTTTGGATTACCTCCAGGAACTTTGTTTGAGCCTAAGAAGGAATTGAATTTTGGAAATTCTGGTACTAGCATAAGACTAATTACAGGACTCTTATCAACAAATAATATTAAAACTAAACTAGTTGGAGATAAGTCTCTTTCTTCAAGGCCAATGAAAAGAGTGACTGAACATTTGAAAAGAATAGGAGCTGTATTTATTTTAAAAAAAAATAATTTTTTACCGATGACCATAAAAGGATCTGCTAATCCCATACCTCTTAATTATGAAATATCTATTCCATCCGCTCAAATTAAAAGTGCTGTCATGCTTTCCGCTTTAAACACTTTAGGTAAAGTCACAATCAAAGAATTTTCGAGCACTAGAGACCATACGGAGAGAATGCTAAAAACTATGAACTACAACATTCTTTTTAAAGAAAAGAAAGAATTTCGATACATTACTATGAACAATGATAAGGAATTAAATTCACTGAACTATAAAGTAGCTGGGGATCCTTCATCCGCGGCTTTTATGATAACTGCCGCTAGTTTAAAAATTGGATCAAAAATTAAAGTAAAAAATATGCTTTACAATCCGACTAGAATTGGTTTTTTATTAACCTTAAAGAAAATGGGCGCTAATATTGAAATAAAAAATAAAAGAATAGTTCATAATGAAGTTATTGCAGATATTTTTGTACATCAAAAAAAACAACTAAAATCTGTAATAGTCGAAGCTAATGAAGTCCCCCAACAAATAGATGAAATACCCATTCTATCTATAGCTGCGTCATTCGCCAAAGGTGAAACTATTTTCAAAGACTTAAAGGAATTAACTGTCAAAGAAAGTAATAGACTTGATTTAATATATCAAAACTTAAAGAAAATGGGCGTGGACTGCTTTATTAAAAATTATGACCTTCATATTATAGGAAATAATAATTTAAAGGCAGGTGGTGCAAAAATTATTCATAATTTTGACCACAGAATAGTTATGTCTTTTTATATAGCCAATATGATTTGCTCTAAAAACAACATAATTATTGATAAATCTTGCGTTAAAACAAGCTATCCTCAGTTTTTCAAGGATTTTAATACACTAATTAAGTAAATTAGTTCTTGAAAAGACCTTATAAACCTTTAAAAGAAAACAATTATTTTGAAAGGTAATTTATGAACAATGATTTCTAACGATGAGTACGGCCAGTTACTTGAAGAACATTCGTCTATTCAGTCATCCCTTGCCGTAAATAAAATAATATCTGGAACAATTTTAAATATATCCGATCAATCAATTACAGTCGACATTGGCCATAAAAGTGAAGGCCAGATCCCAAAAGATGAATTTATCAGTTCAGGATCTCTAGATGACCTGAAAGTAGGTGGTTCAATAGAAGTATTTATTGAAAAACTTGAAGATAGAGATGGTAATATTCGATTATCTCATGAAAAAGCAATTAAGATGAAGTCATGGGAAAAACTTCAAACAATTTATGATAATCAAGAAAAGGTAAAAGGATTTATTGTAGGTAAAGCAAAAGCTGGATTATATGTGAAAATCATGGGCGCAAACGCTTTTCTTCCACTAAGTCAGATTGACACTAAGCCAGTTAGAGATGTTAGTCATTTAATTAAAAAAGAAGAATTATTTTTAATTCTAAAAATGGATTACGCTAAAGGAAATATTGTAGTTTCTAGAAAAGCTATAATGGAAGAAAAACAAAAAAATATCAAAAATGAATTAGTGGAAAAAAGTAAAGGTGACTCAATAATTGAAGGTAGAGTTAAGACTTTCACAGACTATGGTGCTTTTATAGATTTAGGTGGAATTGACGGTTTGGCACATTTAAGTGATCTTTCTTGGAGCAGAATTAATCACCCATCAGATATTCTCGAAATTGGTAAAACTTATAATTTTAAAATATTAAAAGTTTCAGAAGATTCAGATAAAATAAGTTTAGGTTACAAACAATTGAAAGTTGATCCTTGGGGTCAAATTGCAGATAAGGTTAAAGTCGGAGAAATCTATGATGGTAAAATTTCACATATAACAGATTACGGTGCTTTTGTTCAATTAATTGAAAAAGACTTAGAGGGACTAGTTCACTCAAACGATATCAGTTGGACAAAAAAAAATGTACATCCAAGCAAAATTTTAGAAGTAGGATTTAATATCCGTGTTAAAATATTAGAAATTGATACTGAGAAAAAGAGAATTAGTTTAGGTATGAAACAAACGGAACCTAACCCTTGGGAAAATATTGAAAAAGAATATAAGACAGGTCAAGTTATAGATACAGAGATTAAAAATATTACTGAATTTGGAATATTTGCAAGATTAGATGATAATATTGACGGATTAGTTCATAAAAATGACTTATCCTGGACTGACTCTAATGGAGATAGGGCTCTTAAGAAATTTCAAAAAGGTCAATCTATACAAGTAAAAATTTTAGAAATAGATGCACCTAAAGAAAAAATAAGCTTTGGTATAAAGCAATTAGTTGATGATCCATTCCCTTTATTTTTTGTTGATAAAAAGAAGGGAGATATAGTTTCTGCGACAATAACTAAAATATCAAATACCGGTATTGATGTTGAAGTATCAAATTTTATTGGAACAACCATTAGAAAAAAAGATCTTTCAAAAAATAAAGAAGATCAAAATATTGCAAGATATTCAGAAGGACAAAAGATAGATGCAAAAATTACTTCTGTTGATATGACAAATAGAAAATTTGGCCTATCAGTTAGACAGTTAGAAATCGATGAAGAGAAAAATTTGATGGAAAAATATGGATCTAAATCTTCAGGTTCTGTACTTGGAGATATTTTAGGCAAGGCTTTGGATGTCAAACAAGATCCAAAAGACGAATAAATCTCAATTAGAAAAACTATTCCTACAAGACGAGAGGGACTTAAATCCTCAATTAAATAAAGAAATTTTTAATAGATTTTTTTCTATTATCACAGAGTATATAAAACAAAAACAAGATATTGAATTACGAAATTTCGGTTCATTTAAAATTAAAAAAATGCCTAGTAAAATTGGCAGTAATCCACTTAATCAAGAAAAAATATATATTCCTGAAAAATTTAAACTATCATTTAAATTAAGTAAGAATATGTTAAAAAAAATTAATGAATAAATTAAAGGCATTCGTAGCGTTGGATTCTGCTTCAAATAAAAACAATTTAGCAATAGTTAAAAAACTAAAAAATCATGTTTATGGATTTAAGGTTGGATATAGATCATTCTATAAAAAAGATAATGAAGTTTTAATTAAGGAAATTATAAAATCTTCTAAATTATTTTTAGATCTTAAAATGCATGATATCCCAAATACTGTTGTTCAAGGTCTTTCCTCTTTAATAAACATTAATCCCGATTATGTGACGCTGCATATCAGTGGTGGACAAAAAATGTTAGAAGAAGCGAGAAAGTTTATTAAAAAAGAAAAAATTAAAACTAAAATACTTGGTGTTACCCTCTTAACAAGCCTTGATAATACAGATATTCGATCCATGTATGGTAAAATCACAACTCAACAATTAATTAAAAATTTTGCAAATTTAGCAAAAAAAGCAAAAATAGATGGCTTAATTTGTTCAGGACAAGATTTAAAATTTTTAAATTCTTATAAAAAATTATTAAAAATTACTCCTGGCGTTAGTCTTTATGAAAGAGAAAAAGATGATCAAAAAAGAACTATTTCGGCTATTGAGGCTTTTAAAAATGGTGCGAGCTTTATCGTTATTGGACGAGAAATAATTAATCACAAAAATCCTATTAATGCTCTAGAATTATATTATGAAGAAAAGAAAAATAAAAATTTGTGGACAAAGTAATCTAGCTGTCATTGATCATGCCATTCAACTTGACATAGACTATCAAGGTTTAATCTTTTATTCAAAAAGTTCTAGATTTGTTGACGATGAAGTTTTAACTAATATTGGAAATGCCTTTAATCAACATCTAGACAAATTTGTAGGTGTCTTTGTTAATCCCACTCTAGAGGAAATTGATTCTAAGTTAAGAATTTTTAATTTTGGATCTATTCAACTTCATGGAAATGAAACTCAAGATTTTATTAATCAATGTATAGATAAGTTTAAAAAACCTATATTTAAGTCGATTTATCCTGATGAATTATCTAGTTCTTTATTACAAAATATAGATTATCACCTGGTTGATTCAAAGCCATCCGATAGTCAAATGCCTGGTGGAAATAATTCAACTTGGAATTGGTCTAACTTTAATAATGCCAATAATTTGCCTTTTATTTTATCTGGAGGCCTAAATAGTAGCAATATTAAAGAGGCAATAGTCTTAACAGGAGCTGACTTTATTGATATAAATTCAGGGGTAGAGGTGGAAGCTGGAGAAAAGACAATAAGTTTAATAGAGGAAATTATTTCTTTGATCCGTCAGTAAATTTATGAGTAATTATAATGAACCTAATAAAACTGGACGATTTGGGCAATTCGGTGGCATGTATGTTTCTGAAACACTTATGCCTCTTCTGATCGAGCTAGATCAGGCTTATAGTAAAATAAAAAAAGACAAAAATTTTCAAAAAGAATTAAAAGATTTATTTAATAATTATGTAGGAAGACCCTCTCCTCTTTTTCATGCTGCCAATATTTCCAAATACCTCAATGGCCCAAAAGTTTACTTTAAACGTGATGAATTAAATCATACAGGTGCACATAAAATTAATAACTGTCTAGGTCAAATTTTACTCGCAAAAAAAATGGGGAAGACAAGAATTATAGCTGAAACAGGCGCGGGTCAGCATGGCGTTGCAACAGCTACTGTTTGTGCTCTATTTGGCTTAGAGTGTCATATTTATATGGGCTCTAAAGACATAATAAGACAAAAGCCAAATGTTTTTAGAATGAAACTTTTGGGAGCTAATATCATTCCAGTAGAATCGGGCAGTAAATCACTCAAAGATGCAATGAATGAAGCTCTTCGAGATTGGATTAAAAATGTTAGAGATACTTTTTATATTATTGGTTCTACCGCTGGTCCTCACCCTTATCCGAAAATGGTGCGTGATTTTCAATCTATCATAGGTATAGAAGCACGTGCTCAAATTTTAGTTCAAGAAAAAAAACTACCTGACTTTTTAATTGCTTGTGTTGGGGGTGGTTCCAATGCAATGGGACTATTTTACCCCTTCTTAAATGATAAAAAGGTTTCGATTATTGGAGTTGAAGCTGCTGGTAAAGGAGCTAAAACTAACGAAACCGCCGCAACTATGACATCAGGAACTCCAGGAATACTTCATGGAAGCTATAGTTATGTATTACAAGATTCCGACGGTCAAATCAAAGAAGCTCATTCCATCTCTGCTGGACTTGACTACCCGGGCGTGGGACCTGAACATTCTCATTTAAAAAAATCACAAAGGGCAAAGTATTTTGGAATTACAGATAAAGAAGCGTTAAAGGCTTTTCAACTTTGCTCAAAATTAGAAGGAATTATTCCAGCTTTAGAACCTTCTCATGCCTTAGCATATTTATTTAAAGCATTTAAAAATAAACATAAAAATAAAGTAGTTATTCTCAACTTATGTGGCAGAGGAGATAAGGACTTATTTACTGCAGCCAAAGAATTAGGTTTTGATACTGATGAATAACTTAGATAAGTTGCCTTCAAAGAATATTTTATCTCTTTTTATGACTTGTGGTTTTCCATCTTTAAGTCAAAGTCGGAAGGTATTTCAAACTATTCAAAATAATCAGCCTCATATTATTGAATTTGGTCTTCCATTTTCGGATCCTATGGCAGATGGGCTTGTTATTCAGGAAGCAAATAAACTTGCGCTTAAAAAAGGTTTATCGACTAATCAATCAATTAATTTAATAAAATCTATTTCGAAAAATAAGGGTGATACTTCCTATGTAATAATGTGTTACATCAATACAGTTATAAAGTATGGGGTGTCTCAATTTATTAAATCAATTAAGGGAACTGTTGATGGTATGATCATTGTAGACCTTCCTTTCGAAGAGGAAAAAGACATTAGGGAACAGCTTGAAAATAATGGTATTTATCTCATTAAACTAATATCACCTATGACCGATTCTAATAGAGCGAAAAGACTTTTACATAAATCAAAAGGTTTTATTTATTATATATCTTCCACAGGCATTACAGGCTCCAACAAACTTAATCATAAAGAAATCAATCAAAATATTAAAATAATTAAAAAGCACAGTTCAATTCCAGTACTAGTAGGATTTGGAATTAAATCTAAAAACGATGTGGATTCCTTAAGTAAAAAGACATTAACAGATGGTGTCATTATTGGTTCAGCTTTAATTCAGATGTATTTTGACTTAAAAATGAACTTTAGTAATTATTTAAAATCGTTAGATAAATTTATTAAAAACCTTAAGATCAATTAAATATGAATTGGTTAAAAGATTTTGTTAAACCTAAAATTAACGCTCTCATTATACGTAAAGAAACTCCTTCAGATTTATGGAGTAAATGTCTATGCGGACAATTACTTTACAATAAAGACCTAAAAGAAAATTTATACGTTTGTAGCTATTGCGATCGACATCTCCATATGAATTTTGAAGCTAGATTTAAATTTATATTTGATGATCAAAAATTTAAAATAATTAAAATTGATATAGAAAATAATGACCCTTTAAAGTTTAAGGATTTGAAAAAATATACAGATCGACTAAAAGAATCACAAAAAAAAACTAATCAAAAAGATGCAGCATTTGTCGCCACTGGTAATATAGGAGGAACTTTAAGTTGCGTATTTATTCTTGATTTTAGTTTTATGGGTGGCTCCATGGGTCAATATGTTGGAGAGTCATTTAAGATTGGGTGTCTTAAAGCTATTGAATTAAATTGCCCCTTTATTGCTATCTCTTCCTCTGGCGGTGCTAGAATGCAAGAGGGGCTGGTTAGCCTGATGCAACTTCCTAAAACAGTGGCAGCCATCAATCTACTTAATGATAATAAAATTCCTTATATCAGTCTTCTTACCAATCCAACAACCGGAGGTGTGAGTGCTTCTTTTGCTATGCTAGGAGATATTATTATAGCAGAAAAGGGCTCTATGATTGGCTTTGCAGGTAAAAGAGTTATCGAAGAGACTATCAAAGAAAAAATGCCTGAAAATTTTCAAACAGCAGAATATCTATTAGATCACGGTATGATTGATATTGTTGTTCATAGAAAAGAATTGCAAGAAACTCTTGTGAGAGTTCTCTCACACTTAAAAAAGTAATCCCTTGAAAGACCCTATCTTTAAAAGACTATTAGAACTTCACCCTAAATTTTCAGATCTATCATTAACAAGGATTACTAAATTATTAAAAAAATTAAAGTTTAATGAAAAAAAATTACCAAAAATTATACATATTGCTGGAACAAATGGAAAAGGATCGACAGCTTCTATTATTAAGTCCTTACTCAATGAACATAATTACACAACCCATTTATATACGACCCCTCACCTAGTAAAATTTAATGAAAGAATTCAACTTCACTCTAAAGATATCTCTGATCAGCTCTTATTAAAATATCTCTATCATTGTGAAAAAATTAATCAAAAAAATCTTATTACATATTTTGAAATTACTACAGCAGCTGCCTTAATAGCCTATCAAAATCACCCTGCAGACTTTCTCATATTAGAAGTAGGTTTAGGAGGAAGATTTGATGCAACGAATATTATAAAAAATAAAAAATATGCAGCTATTACTCCTATTTCCATAGATCACCAAGACTACCTAGGCAATACATTAACAAAAATTGCTTATGAAAAACTTAGTATTTTTAATCATAAAAGCATTAATTTTATCAATTACCAAAAACCAGTTGTTAAAAAATTTGCTATGAATTTCTTAAAAGAAAATGCCATACAAGCACAATTTGCTGGATCTGACTGGAGAATTAGTAATCATTTCTATATTGATAAGGATTATAAAATTAGTTTAGAAAATTTATCTCTTAATGGCATACATCAATATGAAAATGCAGGATTAGCTATAGCTTTGGTTAAGAATATTTTAAAGAGTAATTTTGATATTCAGGTTACTCAAAAAGCACTCTCTAATGTTCAATGGGCGGGACGATTACAACAAATTAAAAAAGGAAAACTTATTAAAGCTATTAATCAATTTCATTCTATTTTCCTTGATGGATTTCATAACTTAGATGGAGCTAAAGTATTTATTAAAAACCTTCAAGGAAAAAATAACCTTCTTGTTTGTTCTTTTCTTATTCATAAAAAGTATCAGGCTATTTTAAAAATTTTAGAACCCCATTTTAAAAAAATTATTGTTGTCCCTATGCAAGAAGAGAACTCTATTCAATCAAAGCATATTAAAAATACCAATAAAATCATTATGTCTAAAGGATTATCAGAAGCAATTAATGAAATAAGTAATCAATCTGGTCTTAATTCCACTATTTATTTTGGTGGTTCTTTATACTTTATCGGAGAGGTTTTGGAATTTAACCAAAAAAAGTAAACAATGAAAATACAGCATATTCTTATGGCTCTTGTGGTCATGTTTCTTTTTGGTAGTTCCTATCCTATTGGAAAAATAGGAGTTAATAATATTTCAGCATTAGCATTTGTTACTTTAAGAGTTGGTATTATGGCAATTGTTCTTTTGCCCTTTTTAAGAATTGAGACTCTCAAAAGTATAAATTTTAAATATGTTATATTTTTTACTATTGCTATGGGATTTATAGTCTATCCGATGATTTATCTTTCATTAAAATATTCAGTTTCAACATCTGGAATAATCATACTAATGCAATGTTCTATTCCTACTGGGGTATTAATGAGTGCCTTTTTTTTAAAAGAAAAAGTATCTTTTCAAAGATGGCTTATGATTGGTTTTGTGATATTGGGAGTTGTTATAGTAGGCTTTGATCCTCTTATTATTCAAGAGCCTATAGGGATGATATTTGCAATCATTGGCGGACTTGGTTATGCATTTGCCTCATTGTTTTCAAAATATTTAGAAAAAGAAAATGCTCTCGATGTCAATGCCTGGATGGCAATTATCACCTTTCCTTTTATCGCTACATTAACATTAATTTTAGAACCTGATGCGATTAATCAAATTATAACCATGGATCAAACAACACTTATTATGGCAATATATTCAGGTTTAGCATTATCTTGTGTGGCACAAATAGGAATGTTTTGGCTATATAAACATTACGATGTACAAAAAGTTTTACCTCTTTATAGTTTATTTCCAATATTTGGAATTTTATTAACTATAATAATTCTTGATGAATATTTGACTGATTATATTATAATAGGGAGTCTAATAGTCATATCGGGAAATTATATTCTTCAAAAAACTAAGTAATATCTATTAAATTTTCTTCAAATAAAAATTTTTTAAAAATAACATAAAAGCTAAGCACTCATAACCCATAAACCAAAGTTGTTTCAGAACAGGCTTTCCTAAAAGCCTTGATAACCATATCCACTTAGGCAATCTTGACCATAATACCAGAAAGGATTCTGATCCTTTGTAAAGAGTTCCATTAGAATAAACATGCATTCTTCGATAAAGCTCTTTCTTACTTAGATGACTAATATGTTCATCAAAAGTACAAGACACATCAATATAATTAATTCCGTTAGATATTTTTTTATAATGATTAATTTCTGTATTACAGACCGTACATGAGCCATTATAATAAACTTTCATAATTTTATGACTTTATCATGATTATAAATATCGTCTAGGTCATGAGAGACAATCAATGTCGTGCATTTCATTTCACTTATATTTTTAAAAAAAAATTTTCTCGTCATATTTTTAGTTTTTATATCCAAATTACTAAAAGGCTCATCAACAAGAAGAATACTTGGCTTATTAATTATAATTCGAGCAAGACAAATTCTGGAATATTCTCCTCCTGAAAGAGTATTAGTATTTTTATAAGAAAGATGGCTTAAATTTAATTTATCTAATAAAGATAAGGCCTCATCTTTATTTTTTTTCTTAGTAATAGGTACAGCAAATAATAAATTTTCCATCACATTCATATGAGGAAATAATAAATCATTTTGAAATATCATTCTTACTTCTCTTTGATTTGTGGGTAGATGATTTACTAGACTTTTATTAACAAGAATATCTCCTGAATAAGTAAAAGAATTTTGTTTAATACCACATATATATTTAAGTAATGTTGATTTACCTACTCCGCTTGGTCCTGTTAACGTGAAGATTTGAGATTGTTCAATTATAAAATTGAAATTTTTAACTAAAAATATTTTTTTTTCATTTTGTATATTAATATTCTTACATTCTAGCATAGCGATACCTTATATAAATAATTGTTAATAGTAATCCTGCCGGAAAAAAATTAAGTAAGGATCCGCTACTTGCAGTACTGATGCTTTCTCCAGAAAAAAGAATAAGCACTTCATTGTTAAATAATAATTCTTCTCCTTTTGTTACAATAATACCTTGAAGAAATTGATAAAAACAAACCGAAAAACTCACACCAAAGATAATTAAAAAATCATTTGTCATTATAGGCAGCTTGATAGAAAAAAAACTTTTAAGTCTTTTAATACCTAAAACATCAGCATTTTCAATGTATTGAGGGTTAAAATCATCATAGGATTGTTTCGTCATAAAATAGGTATAGGGAAGAATATAAATAAACAATGAGAAATAAAACCAGGCTTTAATGGAAAAGAATGGTGATGAACTCATTAAGTTATTAATTCCCATCAGCATAATATTTTGAGGTATAACTAAAATCATTAAACTTAATAAAAAAAGCATTTTAAATATATTTTTAATATTTTGAGATATTTCGATCATATAAGTCATTATTATTAAACTAAATATTGAAATTGTAGAGCTTATGAAAATGCTGTGAAAAAATAGTACATAGTAATTCTCAATCATATAAGACCAACCTTTTAATGTGAACGTAGTTGGTAAAATAGAGGGAAAAAACCAGCTTTTGCTTATAGAGAGAAAAAATGTAATAGAAATGATTGCTGTAAATAATAGAACTACTATTAAAAAGAAAAATTTTCCTATTAATAATGTATTGTAATTAATAGGGATGAATAATCTTGTGTTTGTAAAATAAGAAACTATTGCATTTCGTAAGAAAAATAATAATAATATTGCAACCCCTGCCCCTAAAATTGTAATTATAATTAAAGAATTTAGATGCTGCATTAATTCTGTATTTGTCGAATACCACGATTCAATGATTTTCACATTAATCATATTTGGAAACTGAGGTCCTAAAATTGAGCTAAATTCAAAATTACTAAAACTAAAAGCAATAATAATAAGTACGGGCAATCCCATGGACTTTATCCATAGTGGAAAAATGCAATTCATTAAAGTCGATAAATCGGAATGACCTAGTACTGAAACTTGTTGTTGAATTTGATTAGGATTAATTTTTTTCCATGTGCTTAATCCAATAAGTACTAAAAAAGGAACTTCCCTTAATGCTAAACTGAAAATATAAATTAAGTTAGCGAGACCATCCCCTCTATAACTAATAAAAGGAACTTCATTTCCATAAAAAATAGAAAATAAACGAGCAAATAAGCCACTTGTAGCAAATAGATAAGTTATGCCTATACAGTATGAAATATGAGGAAAACTAATCAAAACAATTAAAAAAGAAGAACTGAAATACGATTTTTTATATAAATATTCCGTTATAAAAAAAGCAATAAATATTGCGCATATAGTAGATAATATGTTATTAAAAAAAGTGACACTAATTGAAGGTAAGAAATTCATTAAATCATTCGAGAATGATTTAATCGTTAATTGACTTATTGTTTCATAAAGAATGTTACCGATAACTAAAAAAACTATTCCAAATAATAAAAAAATAATTAAAAAAGAAATATTTTGATTAATTAAAAGTTTTAAACCATTCATTTTCGATAGCCTCTGTCCAACTATAATGAGGTTCTACTAAATAAGGTATCTGATAATTTTGCAAAATATGAATACTTTGTTTATCTAAAAACATTTTTTTTTGTTTTTCATCTATTTTGGTAAAATCTAAAACTGTAGGATCACCCCATATATCAATATTTGATTTGTCTGCTTGCGATTGAGGGCTAATCAAATAATTAATAACTTCTAATGATGCATTTTTATTTGGTGAATTAAAAGGTATGGCCAGATAATGAGTATTACCAATGGCACCCCCTATAAAAGAAGTAGTGCGAGTCACATCTCTTAAGTTTCCACTACTTACATTGACTGCAGCCATATTAGGATTAAAAGAAATAGTAAGCCATAATTCTCTATTAGACAGTAAAGGTACAGTTTCAGCTGCTGATTTAGGAAATCTTTTTCCTTGATTCCAAAGAAATGGATGAATGTCTTTTAAATAAATCATAAGATTTTTTAGTGGCTCGCAAGGATTTAAACAGTTTGAGAAGGGTTTCTGTAATATCGATTGATCATCTACGATTTCATATAATAGCTGTTTTAAAAAAGTAGTGCCGTGAAAATCGGGAATCTGAGGATAAGTAAATCTTCCAGGATTATTTTTAATAAATTCTCTTAATTGTTCGATTGTTTGAGGTGGTTTTTGAATCATTTTACTATCATAAATCAAGACAAATTGCGCTCTTCCCCAAGGAACTTCAAGTCCTTCCACAGGTTCACCGAAATCATTGTGCAATGACTGATCTTCTGTATTGATGAATTTATAATTATCTATTGTATCAATAGGACCAAAAAGCAATTGATTTTTTTTTAAGCGATGGAAATTCTCTCCATTAACCCACATCAAATCAATACTGCCTTTTTGTAACTTATTTATTTTTTTATCAGTTTCTAAAATCTTAATACTTTCAGCAATATCGGTAATTTTTGTGTGATTAAGATTAATATTTTTCTTCTTTAGGTCTTTAGAGACCTGTTTAATAAAATCATTAATAATCACAGAGCCTCCCCAAGCATGAAAATTTACATCAGCAGAATAGAGTGAATGATAAATAAAAATTAAAAAAATTATTTTTGTTAAAGTGTTTAATAAAAATTTCATAGAGTGATTACTATATATGCAAAATTGTAATTAATCTTTTCATTTTATTTCTGATAATAACTTTCTAGAAATAAATTAATAATGAGCGAATATTGTAATTACTGTAAAATTCACATCACTAAAAGTGATACTACTGAAGTTTTGTGGAAAATAAACATACTTAATTCTCAAAAGAAAGAAGTATTTAAAAAAGAACAAAGTCTCATTTGTTCAATTTGTTTAGAAGTTTATTACAATAAATCTGAAAAAATTACAGCTTAATCAGCTCTTAATTTAATAAACTTCTAATAAACCCGGCAATATTGTTACCGGGCTTCAAAATTTTTTACTAAGCGGGAATAACTGTAGCGCCTGTTTCAAACTCAATAACTTGTCCATCTTTATACTTAATGACAGCCATAACAGCCTGTTTGTTACCATCATTAAATGTTACAAATGAATGCTCGATACCAATATCGTCATTTTCATAAATAACTCTTACTTTTTCTCTATTAATATCGTCACTCATCGCCCATGCAATCACATCAGATTTTGTTAAAATCTTTCCAGATGAATGCATTGTGAACTTATAATCATCATGAAGTATTTCATTCATTGCCACTTCATCTTTATCTTCCATCGCCTTATTGTATTTTGCTAATATTGACATTTTTTACTCCTTATTTATTACTTATATATCTACTTCAGTGAGCTCATAAAGTTTAATATGATCTATAACTTCATCATAAACTGGCTTCATAACCGGATTTCTTCCAGAAACCAAATCTTTCATTCCTTGTTCATTATAAACATGAACTTTAAACATTATGCCACTTTTATCGGGAAGTATTCCAGCAATAGTTTTTTCTACATAAGCGACAGATTTTCTCATCTCCATACCCTCATCAGATTGAAAAAATTTCATAAATTTTTCAAGATTACCGTCTCCTTCTTTAAATTTTCCAATTGCTAACATTTTTTTTTCCATATTTTTTTTCTCCTAAATAAAAATTTATTAAAAATATTCTAAAAATTTAGAGATTGTTTGTAAATGGCTGAAAATATTATTCATCTTGTTTTAGCTAGGACTTCTGACGCACCGGAGGGAGTAAAAGGTATCTCTGTTTTTTTAGTACCTAAATTTAATGTAAAGCCCGATGGTAATTTAAGTGATCGCAATGATGTGACCTGTCTATCTATAGAAAAAAAATTAGGAGTCAAAGGTTCTCCGACAGCTGTTTTACAATTTGGTGAAAAAGATGGAGCAATCGGTTATCTTGTAGGCGAAGAAAATAATGGCTTACAAATTATGTTTGAAATGATGAACCATGCAAGATTTGCTGTGGGTATTCAAGGTCTATCCATTTCTGAGAGAGCTTTTCAGCAAGCTGTTCATTATGCCAATGACCGTGTTCAAGGCATACCTATTGACAGTCAAAAGGGGGATCCTATTATTCATCATCCGGATGTTTTAAGAATGCTGTCTGTCATGAAATCTGAAATTGAAGCTATGCGAGCATTTTCAATATACGGCGGATTTACAATGGACATGGCTAATCATTTAGATAATTCAGATATTTATTGGCAAGAAAGATCATCTTTATTAGTTCCTATTATTAAAGGGTGGTTAACAGAGCGCTCTCTAGAAATTACTTCTCAAGCTATTCAGATTCATGGAGGGATGGGCTTTATTGAAGAAACGGGTATTGCTCAGCATTTCCGTGATGCTAGAATTCTTCCGATTTATGAAGGAACAACTGCTATTCAGGCCAATGATTTGGTTTTTAGGAAAACAATTCGTGATCAAGGGAAGTCAGTCAGACTTTTATTAAATGAAATTCAAGTCGAAATGGATACATTGTCTACTGAGGAAAATTCTATAGTTAGTAAATCTGCCAAAACTATGATCAACGCACTATCAACCACTGAAAATGTTATTAATCATTTCTTATCAACCTCTAATGATCAGAAACGTTCTGCCGTTTCAGGTGTTAACTACTTAATGATGCTCGGTTATGTATGTGGTGGATGGATGATGGTGATATCAGGAAGTAAAGCTTCAGAAGAAATAAGTAATTCAAAAAATCCTAGTAATTTTATGAAAGCCAAACTCGTAAGTGCTGATATTTATATCACTCACTTATTACCAAAAATTAATTCTTTGGCAGAAACAATTATTCAAGGAGACGAGTCTGTTTTAGCAATGAAGCCTGAGTGGCTGAGCAATTAATGTTTCACTAAAGATTTATATTGATCTCTTATTTTTTTAGGCCAAACAGATTTCATATATTCAAGAATTGACCAAATATCTTCATCGCTTAATGTCTCGTTACCTTGCATTTTACCCTGATAATTAGGATTATAGATTTTAAAGCCATACCTAATTATTTGAAATAACTGATCAGGGGAGTGATGCCAACTATGACCCTCTCCATTTAAAGGAGGTGGTAGACTTTGACCATCTTCATCCTTACCCGATGTCCAGTTTTTTTTTCCTTCTAATTGAGAACCATGGCAACTTGCGCAGTTTGACATATACAAAGTCTCGCCCTTAGAAATCATGATATTAGGCTGTTCTAGGGAAATTGTTTCCTCGAGATTGGTTTTTTCATTGTTAAAATTAATAAATTGAATAATCCCGATAATAATTACTATTATACAAAATAAATAAATTAGAATTTTTTTTATTCTTATTATGTGTTTGCGTAATTTGGACCGCCACCGCCTTCTGGCGTAATCCAATTAATATTTTGGGAAGGCTCTTTGATATCGCAAGTTTTACAGTGAATACAATTTTGAGAGTTGATTATAAATTCTGATTTTTTAGTTTCTTTATTATATTGAATATCATAAACACCAGCTGGACAATATCTTAAAGCGGGCTCATCATATTTTTCTAATGTATAATTTATAGGTAAATCAGGATCTTGGAGTTGTAGATGAACAACTTGGTTTTCAGCATGACTAGTCCCGGTTAAATAAACTGAGGATGGTTTATCAAAAGTTATCACTCCATCATACTTTGGATAATCAATTTTTTTTGAATCTTTAGCTAAATGTAAAGTTTCATGATCTGCATACTTGTGCTTTAAGGTAAAGGGAAGCTTTCCTTGAAAAATTAACTGATCTATACCAGTAAAAATTAATGCTGGGATTAAACCCCATCTAAAACTTGGCTTTACATTTCTTGCTTCATACAACTCCTTATAAATCCATGAATCTTTAAAAAGTTTTTCGTAGTTTGATAAATCTTTTTTTTCATAGAGATGTTGTTGAATGGTTTCTGCTGCAATCATGCCGCTCTTCATAGCAGTATGAGAACCTTTAATCTTTGGCATATTTAAAGTACCTGCATCACAGCCAACAAGTAAGGCACCTGGCATATACATTTGCGGTAAACTTTGTAGCCCTCCTTCAATTAAAGCTCTCGCTCCATAAGAAATTCTTTTTCCACCCTTTAATAATGAGCTCATTTTTGGGTGAGTTTTAAATTTTTGAAATTCATCATAAGGGGATAAATAAGGGTTTTGATAGTCTAAGCCTATGACATAACCAATAAATATTTGATTATTTTCAGCATGATAGCAAAAGCTACCTCCATATGTTTTTGGGTCGAGCGGCCAACCCACACTATGTATAACTTTTCCTTCTTGATGAAATGAAGGATCAATTTCCCAGATTTCCTTAAAGCCAATCCCATATTGTTGAGGTGAAGTATTTTTATCTAAATGAAATTTTTCTATTAACTCTTTTCCTAGGTGACCTCTGCACCCTTCCGCAAATACCGTTACCTTACCTTTTAAAATTATTCCTGGTTCAAATGTATCTTTTGGGTTTCCTTCTTTATTAACACCCATATCTCCTGTTTGGATTCCTGCAACTGTGTGATCCTCATTGTAAACTACTTTACTAGCTGCAAATCCTGGAAAAATTTCTACCCCTAAAGTTTCTGCCTGTCCTCCTAACCATCGACATAAATTTGCAAGACTTATTATATAATTACCATGATTTTTAAGTGATTTTGGAAGTAACCAAGTTGGAATATTCCAACTGTTTTTTTTTTTTAAAAATAAAAACTCTTCGGAATTGACTTTAGTTTTTAGTGGAGCTCCTTTTTCTTTCCATAAAGGAATTAGCTCATCCAGTGCTTTTGTTTCAAAAACATTACCACTTAATATATGTCCCCCTACTTCTGCTGCCTTTTCAATTACACACACTGAAGTTTCATAATTAAGCTGTTTTAATTTAATGGCTGTTGATAGACCAGCTGGACCCGCGCCAACAATAACAACATCGTATTGCATTTCTTCTCTTTGAATTTTTTGATTTTCAGACAAGATTTTATCTTAAAATATTAATTCCTATTTTGCGATATTATTTAGAAGATCTAATTCTTTAGAAAATTCAGGCAGTGCCACAAATAAATCTGCTTTTAGACCATAGTCTGCTATAGCAAAAATAGGGGCGTCTTCGTCTTTATTAATAGCTACGATAATTTTACTTTCTTTCATTCCTGCTAAATGTTGAATTGCGCCCGATATACCAACAGCAATATAAAGTTCAGGGGCTACCATTTTACCTGTTTGTCCTACCTGACACTCATTACCAATATATCCGGCATCGACAGCCGCCCGAGATGCTCCTACTGCAGCATTTAATTTATCGGCTATTTCATTTAAAAGTTTAAAATTATCAGCACTTTCAAGCCCTCTTCCACCAGAGATAACAATTCTGGCATTACCTAATTCTGGTCTTTCAGACTGTGCTTCTTCTCTATTAACGAATTTTGTTTTTATTTCCTCAAGATTAAAAGTAATTTTTTCAATCATTGCATTCCCCCCAGATGATTCTACGGCCTCAAATGAAGTAGGTCTCACTGTAATAAACTTAATTAAATCTGATGACTGAACTGTCGCAATAGCGTTTCCCGCATAAATAGGCCTAACGAAAGTATCTGCTGACACAACAGCTGAAATATCTGATATTTGTGAAACGTCTAATATAGCTGCTGCACGTGGCATGAAATTTTTTCCAAATGTTGTGGAGGGTGCAAGAATGTGAGTATAATTTTTTGAAATTTGCACTAAGACTTGGGATAGATGCTCGGCTAATTGATGTTCAATTGAATGATCATTAATTTGTATTACCTTAATAATTCCTTCGATCACTGAGGTTTGCTTCACCACTTCATCATTATTAAAACCACAAACTAATATATGGACTTCCGTATCTATCTCTAAGGCAGCCCTGACCGTATTTAGCGTTGAGGACTTGAGAGATTTATTATTATGCTCAGCAATTACTAAAACGCTCATTAAATTACTTTTGCCTCATACTTTAATTTTTGAATTAATTCTTTCACATCAGCTACCATCGTTCCACCCTTACGGACTGGAGCTTCTTCAACTTTTAAAAACTTTACTCTAGGAGATATATCAATTTCTAAATTTTCAATAGCAATCACATCCAAAGGTTTTTTCTTAGCTTTCATAATATTAGGAAGGGACGCAAATCTCGGTTCATTTAATCTTAAGTCACAAGTTACGACAGCTGGTAATTGAATTTCTAAATGTTCAAGACCTTCATCAATTTCACGAGTGATAGTGATCGTTTTATCGTTTACTCCTAGTTTAGAAATGAAACAACCTTGGGGCCAGTTCAGCAAGGCAGAAAGCATTTGTCCTGTTTGATTAGAATCATCATCAATAGCTTGTTTTCCTAAAAGAACCATATCTGGTTGTTCTTTTTCAACAATTGCTTTGAGTATTTTAGCAACCGCAAGAGGCTCAATTAAATCTTCTGTTTTAATTAAAATTCCTCTATCAGCTCCCATAGCCATTGCTGATCTAATTGTATCTTGGCATTTCTCATGCCCTATAGAAACAACAACCACTTCAGTTGCCACTCCAGAATCCTTTAATTTTATAGCTTCTTCAACAGCATTTTCATCAGGGGGATTCATTGACATTTTTACATTATCCATATCAACACCTGTTTGGTCTGACTTGACTCTAATCTGGACGTTATAGTCAATGACTCTTTTAACTGCTACTAGAAGTTTCATAATTATTAAGTTGAATAAACTAACTTGGTATTAGAAGAATGTTAAGCCCTAATTTTTTTCATTTGTGGATCATATAAAGATTGAAGATGAACGTTACATTTGACTTTTTTAGTAGCTACTTCTAGCTCATAAGATCCTTCTAAGACATAATTTTGATCAATCGGATTCTCAGATCTAACATAACCATATCCTATTGGTTTATTGATTGTATATCCAAAACCACCACTACTTAACCAACCTACTCTTTGTCCGTTACGATAAATAGTTTCTCTACCTAATAAAATTACTTCAGGATCATCGGAAGTAAAAGCTGCGAAAATTTTCTTAATACCATTTTTTTTTTGATCCAAAAGAGATTGTCTACCAATAAAATCTATATCCTTTTTAAGTTTAACAGCCCAGCCAAGACCAGCTTCTAAAGGTGTGTGATCAGGACCGATGTCAGAACCCCACGCTCTGTATCCTTTCTCTAGTCTACAACTTTCAATTGTTCTATACCCAGCATTTTTTAAACCTAAAGGTTCCCCATTTTTCATAAGAGAGTCATAAATGTTTTCTGCATGTTCAATTGGAAAATGCAACTCCCACCCAAGTTCACCCATATAAGTAATACGTAATGCTTTCACTGGACAATTATTAATTAAAATATTTTGAAATGTCGCGAAAGGAAAATTTTTATTATCAAAATTATTCTCTGAAGAAGCCTGGAGTATCTCTCTTGACTTTGGGCCCATTAAAGAAAAAACAGAATGAGCAAAAGTTATATTTTCTAATTGCACATTATAGCCAGTCGGTATATTTGATTTGATCCAATCAAAATCATGAGTCATAAATCCCGTACCAGTAACTAAGTAAAAAGAGTTATTGTCTAATCTCACAACAGTTAAATCTGTTTCTATTCCTCCACGCTCGTTTAACATTTGAGTATAAATTAAAGAGCCGACAGGTTTAGAAATATCATTAGCACAAATATAACTTAAGGCCTTTTCAGCATCACTGCCTGTTATGAGGAATTTTGCAAAAGAAGTTTGATCAATAATAACTGCTTGCTCTCTAGCGGCTTTATGCTCTTCAGCTACAATTGGAAACCAATTTTGACGACCATATGTATATTGGTCTTTCGCTTCCATACCTTTTGGAGCAAACCAATTGGGCCTCTCCCATCCTAATTTTTCACCAAAACACGCGCCATTTGCTTTTAATTTTTCATAAATAGGAGATTTTTTATAAGGACGGCCACTATCATGCTCTTCAAAAGGCCAAGCAATTGTGTAATGCTTAGCATAAGCCTCATAAGTCCTTTTTCTCACCCAATCTGTTTCCTGATGAGGTTGTCCAAACCTTCTAATATCAACTGGCCATAAGTCATAAGGCGGTTCTCCATTAGCGACCCACTCAGCAAGAGCCATACCCGCACCGCCGCCTGCAGCAATCCCATATGCATTAAAACCTGCTCCGACATAAAAATTATTTTGCTCTGGTGACTCGCCTAAAATAAAATTTCCATCTGGTGTAAAGCTTTCTGGACCATTAATTAACTCTTTTACTCCGGCAGTTTCTAATAAAGGCACTCTTCCAAGAGCATTAGTCATTAATTCCTCGAAGTGGTCAAAATCTGAATCAAGAAGAGTATAATGAAAATCTTTAGGTATGCCTTCTTCTGCCCAACTTTTTGGGTTAGGCTCGTAGCCACCCATAACTAGTCCTCCAACTTCTTCTTTAAAATAAATTAAACGGTCAGGATCACGCAATGTTGGTAAATTGGATTGAACACCTTCAATTTTCTCAGTTACTAAGTATTGATGTTGAAAAGGAACAAGCGGAACATTGATGCCGAATTTTTCAGCAAAAGTTCTAGTCCATTGACCTGCACAGCATATCACTTTTTCACAAGAAATATCTCCTTGAGAGGTTTTTAATCCTTTGATTTGATCGTTGTCTTTAATTAGATCTAGAACTTCCACTTCTTCAATAACAATTGCTCCTTGGGAGCGAGCGCCTTTAGCTAAAGCCTGAGTAATATCTGATGGATTTGCTTGACCATCGGTCGGAAGAAAAGCAGCTCCCACAACATCACCAATGTCCATAATAGGCCATAAATCTTGAGCCTCTTTGGGTGATAATAAATCCATTTCTAAACCAAAAGAATGCGCTGTTGTTGTTTGCCTTTGAACTTCGGTCCATCTTTCTTGATTACAGGCAAGTCTAAGGCCACCATTCATTTTCCATCCAGTACCAAGACCAGTTTCCTTTTCCAGCTTATTATATAAATCAACAGAATAGCCTAATAATTGTGTAATATTTGCATTCGTACGAAGCTGTCCAACTAAACCAGCTGCATGAAAAGTTGTTCCAGAGGTGAGTTTCTTTCTTTCCAGTAACACAACTTCCAGACCCATATGGGCTAAGTGGTATGCGGTAGAGCAGCCAATAATTCCACCCCCAATAACTACTATTTTAGAAGAATTTGGTAATTTAGATTTCATTTTATTTACTCAAACTATCATAAGATGCTTGGAATTTTAAATGATAATCTTTCGTGTACTGCTGGTAATCAAAATCTAGACTTGAGGTAATTTCAGAAACCATACTCCACATAGTTTCTCTTAATAAAGATGAGCACTTCATTGCATAGTACTGCTCTAATAATTTATCTGTTATTTTTTTTTCAAAATATTCTTCTAATAAGTTTGTTTCATCTTTTGAAGTTAAATCATTATTTGAAGCCAAGCCCCCTAAATCAAATAGAGGACTATTGAAGCCCGCATACTCCCAGTCTACTAACCATAATTTAGAACCATCATCTAAAAAATTTGCTGCCAATAAATCATTGTGTCCATAGACAATCTCGTGTGGAGAAGAAAGCTTTTCTAAATTTCTACAGTTTTTTAAAAGTTCTGGAATTAAAGAAATATATTTACTTTTTTTATCTTGTAAAAAATTTGCATAATTCCTGATAACATGAAATACCCAAAAAATCATTGGAGCTCCAATTAAATGATGGGGAATCTCTTGATGAACTTTTTTAATTAAAGGGATAATTCTATTAATATTATTTCTTACAAGCCCTGGGTCAAAAGTTATGCTTTCAATAAAATCTAAAACCAAAACTCCTTTTTCATGATGAAGTATTTTAGGGCTAACCCCTACTTTATGCGCGGCCTGACTAGCCATTAATTCATTTGAGCGAACCACTAAATGTTCAGGAATATCCTGACCTATACGAACCACTGTTTTTTTCTCTTGATCTGTGACGATAAAATTATGATTGGTAATACCTCCCCCCAGCACCTTGACTTCAATTGGGCCAGACCAGATATTAAGAGAATTTATTAACTTAGAGTGATCCGTGTCCATTTTACATTATTCCGTATTTAATTTTTAGTCGATTGCTAGATGCTACAATAATTTTATCAGCGATAATAGCAATAAAAGCAACACATAATCCAGCAACGAGCCCTCTTCCAATATCTGCCTTTGTTAAAGCGATATACACTTCTTGACCAAGATCTCTAGTGCCTACTAAGGCTGTAATTACTAGCATGGAAAGAGCTAACATGATTGTTTGATTAATGCCCAGTAAAATTTCAGGAAGAGCTAGTGGCAGACGAACTTTAAATAGTAACTGCCTTGGAGTACAACCGCTTATTAGACTTGCCTCTATTAATTCTTTGTTAATATTTTTAATTCCATGAGCGGTGTAACGGATAGCCGGTGCTAGAGCATATAGAATAACGGCAATCATTGCCGTAAAGTCACCCACTCTAAAAAGCATTACAACAGGTATTAGGTAAACAAAACTAGGAAGTGTTTGAAGTGTATCTACAAATGCAGTTAAAATTCTATCTGCTTTTTTATTTAACCCCGCAAAGATACCTAAAGGAATTCCTATTAGACATGCGATGATAACACTGGAACCGCAGAGATAGATTGTAATCATAGCCTTTTCCCATAATCCAGAAATAACGATAAACATTAAAAGTAAAAAAGTTAAAATTGATAATTTGAATTTTCCATAGTGCCAAGCAGTGATAGTAATTATTATCACCATCCAAGGCCAGGGAATAGCTATAAAAAATTTTTTAATAGGCATGAGAAAAAAGATTAGTAAAAATACTTTTATTGATTCTAATAAATCGTAGTAATTAACATTTATAAAACGCATAGAATTTTCCCAGAAAACTGAGGTGCTTACTGATAATTCTTCGGGATAGCTTTTGATGAATTCGCTAACAAATCCCATAAGATAAGTGGCAGCCATTACTGCTAAGCATATGAGTAATAGTCCATATTTTTTAAAGATACTTTGGTTTTTAGATTTACTTTCGGGTCTTAATCTTACATAAGCTTGACTTAAGCGGTCGAGTGCTACGGCTAAAATTACTATAGCTAAACCCGATTCAACACCTCCTCCAATGTCTAGTTTTCTCAAAGATGTCAAAACATCATAGCCTAAACCTCCAGCTCCAATCATAGATGCAATAATAACCATATTGAAAGAAAGCATTATGACTTGATTAACCCCCACCATAATTGTTGATTTAGAGGAAGGTATTAAAACTTTCCACATTAATTGTCTATTAGTACAGCCTGATATTAATCCAAAATCTTTAATTTGAGGATCTACACCTTTTAGAGCTAATATTGTTGTGTGAACCATTGGTGGCATGGCATAGATAACAGTCGCAATTAATGCTGAAACAGGACCAAACCCAAACATTACCAAAATAGGAACAAGGTATGCAAAAACAGGAATAGTCTGCATTAAACTTAAAACTGGCCTTATAATTTTTTCAATTATTTTTGATTTATATGATGCAATGCCTAAACTTAATCCTAATAAAACTCCTATGGGCACTGCAATAATAATTGAGGAAAGAGTAATCATAGCACTATTCCATTGACCAAATACTGCAAGATAAAAAAACGATAAACTAACTAAAGCCACCAATACTTTATCCTTAGTGTAAATAGCTAGACTTGTAATAATTGTTGTTACGGCAATCCAACTAAGAGGAGGTAAGATTAGCTGTGCCTCTTGACCTTGACCTTTATAAAAACCTTTAGCAAATAAAGAAAGTATAAATTGATAAGGTTGTTCTATTATCCATGAAATAGATCTTGTTAAATCCTTGAAGCTAAAAATTACAAAATGAGCTTCATTCATAAGCCACTTTACAAAACTAGAGATATAAATTTTTAAAGGGAAGATGAACTGCTTAGGATATTTAATAGCCCATTCTATTCCTAAATAAGAGCACCATTCTTTTCCGTATAAGTAAAATATAAAAGTTAAAGTTAGTAAAAAAAAAAAATTTACCTGAGAATGATTTTTCTTATAAAACATTTAAAATAAGCTAAGGGCCTGTTAAGCCCTTAGCTAAAAAATAAATTAAGTAAGAGTTACTTAATCCAGCTTTCCCATTTACTTTTGTTGTTAGCCATCCATTCTGCCACAACTCCTTCGACAGTGCCGCCTTCTAAATCAACTGCTACAATCATACTGCCCATCTCATCATTACTAAGAGTAAATGATTCAACTGCTTTATATGCATTTGGCCACTTTTCCTCTAATTGACTTGAAGCAACTTTCCATATTGGACCTCTAGGCTTACCACAGTCATGAGCAGAATTTTTATTCGTACCCCATGATGGATCTGTGTAACATTCAGTTGTGTATTCTGGAAATTCAACCCACTCGCCATCAAATTTTGCAGGTGCCCAGTGAGGAGCATAAACCCATAACATAATAGGTGCTTTTCTTTGGTAAGCTGATTCTAGTTCAGCAAACAATGCAGCATCTGTTCCTGCATGTATTACTTCCCAATCCAATCCAAGAGCCTCAACTCTTTCATCATCAAAGCCACCCCAAGTAACAGGAGCTCCTAGATATCTTCCCATTGGTGAAGTTTCTGCTGTAGAAAAAGCCTCAGCACAATCATTTAAAGCTTCCCAGTTTGGAAGACCAGGACACACATCTTTCATGTAAGATGGATACCACCACTCTTCAATTCCTTCCATTCCTGTTGATCCAATATTTACTACACGACCATCGGCTGTGTATTCATCCATTGCATCACGACCAGTAGTTTCCCACATCTCCATAGCTAAATGAAGGTCGCCAGTTTGAAGGCCAGCAAATTGAGCTAAATAATCAGCTTGAACTAATTCAATATTGCTTCCAGCTTTTTTAAGAACTTCTGCCATGATATTTGTAGTGATCAATTGACCAGTCCAATCATGAAGTGTCATTTTTATAGGATCTTTTGAATCTTCCGCTCTAACAGTATGAGCAGCAAACAAAAAAACTACTGACATAAGTGTTATTATTTTATTATTAAATTTCATTTAATATTCCTCCTTGTTATTACTGCTCAAACTCTACATAATTATAGTCGAAATACATACAAAATATTAATAATTAGAATCAATAGTTTTATATAGTTATCAAGAGATGAGATTAGAAAATAAGTGTGCAATTATTACAGGTGGTGCTTCCGGAATAGGAGGAGTAACTTCAAAACTTTTTTGTAAAGAAGGCGCTAAAGTGGCAATCTTAGATATTAATGAAAAAGCTGGACATGAAACAGTTTCAGAAATTAATGCAAATGGAGGCAAAGCCATATTTTTTAAAACTGATGTTTCAAAATCAGAAGAAGTGTCAAGGTCTGTTGATGCCACAATAAAAAAATTTAATAAAATAGATATTCTTTTTAACCATGCCGGAACAATTATTGTTAAACCCTTACATAAATCAACTGAAGAAGATTATGATCGTTTAATGAACATTAATGTTCGTTCTGCATTTTTAATTTGTAATAAAATAATTCCTCACATGATGAAAAATGGAGGTGGTTCGATTGTTATTACCTCTTCCATTGGAGGAGAAAAGGGTTTTGCATATGAGTCTTTATATTGCATGACAAAAGGTGCTGTTTTGCAATTAGCAAGATCTATTGCTGTAGAATATAGAGACAATAACATCAGATGTAATGCGGTGTGCCCTGCATTTGTAAAAACAAATCATGGACTCAGAGAAATTGATGAACTTGATGCCTTAGGTCAAAAATGGAATGAAGCCGATTTAAAAATAGTTCAAGGTAGGCTTTGTAATCCGGAAGAAGTTGCATCTGCAGTGCTTTATCTAGCTTCAGATGAATCTAGTTTTGTGAATGGGAATGCTTTTTATGTTGATAACGGTTGGTATGCAAAAGGTTAAATTATAATTAATTTTTTTTATTAACTTTTGCAACAAAATGAAGTCCAAAAGCCACTGCCGGTCCAATACCAAAAGCAAAAAGCAATGTACCTAATCCTACTGTGCCACCAAGTATCCAGCCTACGCCAACTACAGACACTTCTATAGATACTCTTACCCAAGCAATTGGATATTGGGTAACTCGCTGCAGACCAGTCATCAATCCATCTCGTGGACCAGGACCTAGATTTGCTGTTAAATAAATACCACTTCCCAGTCCAACTAATATTACTCCCAAAGAACCTACTATTAGGTTTATAAAATAACTACTTGTTGAAAAATCAAATAAATACATAGATAAGTCAATAGTGCCAGCAATGATGATGATATTTAAAATTGTGCCTACTCCAGGTTGTTGCCTGAGTGGTAGCCAAATCAATAGAACTCCAACACTGCAAGCAAAAGTAGCAAAGCCAATTGACCAGTTAAGATTAATAGCTATGCCTTCTGCAAAAACTAGCCATGGACTAAGTCCTATCATTGAATGAATTAATAGAGATTCACCGAATCCAAAGATAGTTAGTCCAAACACTAAGTAAAAAAGAGTTTTGATTTTTGGTTTAAAATTTAAAGGACGGTCTGAACTCCATTGAGTAGTAGGAATATTTTTTATTTTAAGAAATTTCATAAGTTGGAATGTCTTCTAACTCCCGATCTAACAAAGCTCTTATTGTTAGCTCACACCCAGTTTTTTCTTAAGTTCGCTAGATGATGTAGTGTAACGAAATACATACTTTTTATCACTATAACAATAATGAAATATTTTTTTTGCAGCTAAAGTAGCCTCATGAAATCCGCTTAATATTAGTTTTAATTTTCCAGGATAATGACAAATATCTCCTACGGCAAAAATACGAGGAACTGAAGTTTCAAAGTTTTCAGTATTAACTGAAATTAAATTACTTTCTAAATTTAAACCCCAATTAGCAATAGGTCCGAGTTCTATCTTTAATCCAAAAAATGGAAAAATTGCGTCAACATTTTCAATTTGAGTTCCATCTTCTAATTCAACATTAACTTGTCCTTTATTGTTATCTATTAATTTTTTAACAGTACTCATATGAAAATTAGCTTCTTGGTTATCAACCATAGTCATAACCTTATTAATTGAATCTTGAACGGCTTTAAATTCTTTACGTCTGTGAACTAAAGTAATGGAATTTGCGATATCTTTAAAACCTAAAACATAATCCAAAGCAGAGTCTCCTCCCCCTGCAATAATGATTTTTTTATCCATAAATTCTTTTCTGTTTTTGACAGAGTAAAAAATATTTTTTCCTTCAAAAGATTGAATGTCTGCAGCTGGTAATTTTCTTGTAACAAAAGATCCTGCTCCAGCAGCAATAACTATAGATTTACATTCTATAGTGGTATTAGCATTTGTTTTTACCAATATGGAATCTTCATTTAAAATTATTTCTGATGTCATTTGGTTTAAATGAAAAGTTGGTTTGAAAGGTTCTGCTTGTTTGACAAGATCATCAATTAACTCTTGTCCTGTTAAGGCTGGTCTACTAGGAATGTCATATAAGTTTTTATCTGGATACAACTCAGCACATTGACCTCCTATCTTATCTAGATTATCAATTAAGTGAGCCTTAACATCTAAAAGTCCTAATTCAAAAACTGTAAAAATTCCACAAGGACCAGCTCCAATAATAACAACATCTGTTGAATGTTTTTGACCGGGTTCTTGTATATCTACCATTATTTAATTCCTAAGGGATAAGGACGAGCTTACCAATAAATTTTTTTTCCATGAATTCTATTTGTGCCTGCTTTATATCTTTTAAAGGAAAAGTCTTTGCAACTAAAGGCTGAATTTTATTTTGCTCAATATACTCAATCAAATCATTGAAAATACTGACATTATTAAATGTAGAACCATAAAAAGTTAAATCTTTTTGGCCATTTCATTTTTGCTGCTAAAGCCAAAAAAGTCATCATATGACAACTGCTAAGAAATGCTGCTAATGTTTGTTCAGGGTTAGTGCTCGAAACACTCCCTCCCCAATCTGGAGCAGAATCAGAAATAATTTTATGTTCAGGTGTAAAGATCACTTGATGAACGTTAGAGTACTTACCTGGGTTCATCTCACCTTTATCCAACTCCCAGATTAGGTCAATTGATAATTCAGACATAATTACTTAAACTTTACTGGAAATCCAATTTTTAATATCTTCTTCACCACTAACACCTATTTTAGAGTCAAGAATTTTTCCATCCTTAAAAAGGATCATTGTTGGAATACTTCTTATTCCAAAGTTTGTAGGTGATTCAGGATTTTCATCAATATTAATTTTTTTAATTTCTACCTGACCTTCAAGTTCACTAGATAATTTTTCAAGGATAGGGCCTAGAGTTTTACAAGGTCCACACCATTCAGCCCAAAAATCTACAAGAACAGGTTTTGAACTATCGATGACTTCTGCTTTAAATTCAGAGTCACTTATTTGTTTAATAGACATAAGGGTAATATAGGTATTAACCAGAGTGTTTCAAATATAATTCCTTTGTTCCAACATGAGTAACATGAGCACTACAAGAAAAACCATATATTGTTTGATTTTTTGAGGCCTGCCTCCACTGATCTTGCAAAGGAAAGACATTTGAATAATTCTTAAGAGAATTTTTTCTTATCAGATGGCATCCTTGAAACTGCGTATTATAATTATCGGAAGAAAGAATTAATTGATTTTGATTATTCTGGTGCAGATCAAAAATTTCTTTACTGGAGTTTGTAAAAAGAAGATTAGTGATCTCCGCCTTTTTATTAAAAAAATCTATTCCCGATTTTAAATCACTAAGAAAGTCTAACTGCCAATAATTATCTGAATTAAAAATTAAGAGATCCTTACCTTTTGATAAAATTTTCTTTACTCCGCCTCCAGTATCAAGAATTCGTGAAGTTTCGTCTGAAATTTTTACATTTGGATAATTTTCATGAACAAAACGAATAATTTCATCAGATTGATAATGAACATTAATATAAATGTTTTCCTCTTGAATGGCTTGAGCCATATCAAGTGCATAACTAAGAAGATTTTTTTTTCTAAATGGCAGTAAGGGTTTGGGGGTATTCTCTGTGAGTTCTTGCATTCTTTTACCATAACCTGCAGCTAATATTAAAATATTCATAACTAGAGTGTTTCCTGATGGATAATTCCCAATAAATCTCTCAGCTCATATAGTTTTAAATGATCGATATGTAGATTAATTTGATGCCATGTATTTTGTTTAAAGTTTTTTAAATAAATTGTTTTTCCTTTTTTATTTAAATAAATCCAGGCGCCTAAAATTCTCAAATTTCTCGCTAAACTAACAAGATGGATATCATCAATCATAGCTTTCTTTTTACTAGGCTTAATATTTTTAAGATAGAAATCAAGGATATCATTTATCATTTTTTTTGAATAAATTCGTCTTGCATCAAATACTAAAGAGGCAATATCTAGTAAAGGATGGTCATAACTTAAATCTTGATGATCGATCACCCAGACTTTTTTTTTATAAAAAATTAAATTATCAATAAAATAATCTCCATGGGTTAAAATTGGTTGGTAAATACTGATTTTTTTAAAAGTTTTTTTTAAATTTTTTAATAAAAGATTTAAAATAAAATCATAACTATCAATTTTTCTTTTATAATGATTAACATAAAAGTTTATTCCCCAAACAGCACTTTTACTTAAAGCATTTTTAGGTCTAAGAGAAGTATTTTTAAATTTTGATCGATTATTTTTTATTTTGACTAAATGACTTGAAGCCTCAAGAAGAATTGTCTTGAGATATCTTGATTTAATATATTGCGTAGCATTATTACTTGGCAGGTAATTCATAACAACACTTACTGTTGAATTATTGGAGTAAAGTATCTCAGGTACCGGTATCCCGATTACCTCTAAAGCTTTTGTAGCATTGATATATTTTTTGAAATCCTTTGGTTGATTGACAAATGATAGTACTAAATATTTATCAGTTAAAGATTCATATAACCTAAATTCTTTATTTGAAGCATCTGAATTAAATTTTTTGAAAGATTGTATTTTTATATTTTTTTCCAGAAAATAATTTTTTATTTTATCTAAATTAATTTTATTATTTTTAACCATTTTTGACTATAAGTATGAAACTTAAAAATTCTAGCATTATTTTTAATTGATATTGATATAAATAAAGCTTCAGGGAGATACTTTTCTTTCATTTTTTTACGAGGCCACTCCATTAAAATACAATGATCTTGTATATAATCTTCAAGATCACTTTGATCTTCTTCTTTAATATTATACAGATCAAAATGTAATATATTTAAGTTCTTAAAATTATAGGTATTAGCTCTTTGGTAAGTGGGACTTCCTTGAAAATGAAATAATTTTTTTTTTGCTTTGGATACTGAAGATATGATTTCTCTAATCAAAGTTGTTTTACCTGACGCCATATCCCCTTCCAAAAAGACAAGATCTCCATTTGATAGATCTTTCGATAAAGGCCCTACAAGGCTATGAAGTTCTTTTTCTGAGTGAATTAATTTTGAAAAACTCAATTAAGCTAGTAATTTGAGGACTTCCACTAAATCTAAAGCTTCCCAAGAAAAGAAACCTTTTTGAGAATCATACTTTCTTCCAAAGTGCCCATAGGCTGATGTTATTTCGTAAATCGGTTTATTCAGTTGTAATTTCTCTCTTATTCCTTTGGGTGTTAAATTCATTAATTCAGGAATTATTTTTTCGATTTTTTCTTCATCAATATTATTTGTACCGTTTGTATTGACGTAAATTGATAATGGCTTAGAAACACCAATTGCATATGACAATTGAATTGTGCATTCAGCACATAAATCTGCAGCTACAATATTTTTTGCAAGATACCTTGCAGCATAAGCTGCTGATCGATCAACTTTTGTAGGATCTTTTCCTGAAAATGCCCCTCCGCCATGTGGTGCAGCTCCGCCATAAGTATCCACTATAATTTTTCTTCCAGTTAAACCCGTGTCCCCATCCGGACCTCCAATAACAAAATTACCAGTTGGATTAACATAAAATTCATCATCCACTAAACCTTCTAGAAGGTGAGCGGGTATAGATTTTTTTAAAATAGGTGTAACTAGCTCTTTAATGTCTTGTGGGCTCAGTCCTTCTTGATGCTGAGTTGAAATAACAACTGAGGTAACTGACTGAGGTTTTCCTTTTACATATTTTAATGAGACTTGGCTTTTAGAATCTGGCTCTAAACCTTTTAAGGATCCGTCTTTTCTTCCTTGTGCCATGAGTTCTAAAATTTTGTGAGAATAGTAAATAGGCGCCGGCATAAGATCATCTGTTTCCTTACAAGCATAACCAAACATAATTCCTTGATCACCAGCACCTTCGTCTTTATTTGATCCTGAATCTACGCCTATAGCAATATCTCTAGATTGCTCATGAAGAAAAGAGGAAATTTCAGCATTTTTCCAATGAAAACCTTCTTGCTCATAACCAATGTCTTTAATGCATTCTCTGACTTTTTCGATAACCTCTTCCTTATCTTCTTCGACAGGACCTCTTACTTCCCCCGCCAAAACTACTTTATTAGTAGTTGTAAGAGTTTCACAAGCTACACGCGCAAAAGGATCTTTTCTAATAAAGTGGTCCACAACCATATCTGAGATTCTATCCGATACTTTATCTGGATGTCCCTCGGAAACTGATTCTGAAGTAAAAATATAATCTCTTTTCATTTTTAATACCTATAAGTATCTTTTTTAAAAGGACCCGTTTTATCTAAACCAAGATAATCGCTTTGGTCTTTTGTTAATTCGGTAAGTTTTGCACCAACCTTCTCTAAATGAAACATAGCCACCATTTCATCTAATTTTTTCGGTAAAACATAAACTTTGTTTTCATATTTACTATGGTTTTCCCATAGCTCTATTTGAGCTAATACTTGATTTGAAAAAGAAGCACTCATCACAAAACTAGGATGTCCTGTAGCATTTCCTAAATTAACTAATCTTCCTTTAGATAAAACAATTAATTTTTTTCCATCAGGAAAAGTCACCTGATCAACTTGAGGTTTAACTTCTTCCCATTTATAATTTTGCAAAGACTCAATTTGAATTTCATTATCAAAGTGACCAATATTACAAACGATCGCTCTATCTTTCATGTCTCTCATGTGATCTTGAGTAATAATATCTGTATTACCAGTGGCTGTAACAAAGATGTCAGCATACTTTGCTGCATCATCCATAGTCACAACTTCATAACCTTCCATGGCTGCTTGCAAAGCACATATAGGATCTATTTCTGTAACCTGGACTCTGGCACCCGCACCACGAAGACTAGCAGCACTTCCTTTACCTACATCACCAAATCCACAAACAACAGCAACCTTACCAGCCATCATCACATCCGTACCTCGCCTGATACCGTCTACTAAACTTTCTTTACATCCATATAAATTATCAAATTTACTTTTAGTCACTGAGTCATTGACATTAATAGCGGGAACTTTTAATTCACCTTTTTCTGCCATCTTCTCTAAACGATGAACTCCGGTTGTAGTTTCTTCAGATAAACCTTTAATATTTTTTAATAGGTCAGGATATTTTTCGTGAATTCTTAAAGTTAAATCTCCTCCATCGTCTAAAATCATATTAGGGACCCAGCCGTCAGCTTCAATCGTCTGATCAATACACCACCAAAATTCCTCTTCACTAAGACCTTTCCAGGCAAAAACCGGAGTTCCGCTTTCAGCTATTGCTGCAGCAGCGTGGTCTTGAGTAGAATAAATGTTACAAGAACTCCATCTGCATTTTGCTCCGAGAACTACTAGTGTTTCAATGAGAACTGCTGTTTGAATTGTCATATGTAGGCAACCCATAATATTAGCCCCTTTAAGAGGTTGAGCTTTGCCAAATTGTTTTCGAATAGCCATTAATCCTGGCATTTCAGTTTCTGCTATTTCAATTTCTTGTCTACCATATGCATGTTGGGAAATATCTTTTACTTTAAAATCACTCATGGACGAAAGATATATAGTAAGAAATTATACTGCAAGTAGTTTTTATCCTATTGATTACGTTTAATTCTTGGTCCTATTTGCTGAATAATCAATGAAGCCTTCTGATGACCATTTTCTAATGATTCTTTGATTGAACTATCGAGTAAATATTTCTCTAAAAAACCCGCTGCAAAATTATCACCAGCTCCGGTTGTATCAATGACATTTGTGACTAATTTAGCAGTTTCGTGAACGACATTACCTTCATGAAAAAAATAACCGCCCTCTTTTCCTGAGGTCATCACAAATTTTTTATTTATATGTTGGAAATACTGAGCAATATCAGACATATGTTCAGATTGAGAAAATTCTTTAGCTTCTTCTAAATTACAAAAGACTAAGTCAACATTGCTGAAAATAAACTCTTCTAATTCTAATCTATTTCTCATTACACAAAACGGATCTGATAAAGAAAAGGATAATTCAAATTTTAATTCTTTGGATAATTCTCCAACTTTTTTTAATGCCGCTTTAGTTAAGTCATGGTCCCATAAATAAGCTTCCATATAAACATGATCTATTCCTTGAAACTTTTCTTTGGTTATGTCTCCAATGCTTAGTTGTGAACCTATGCCAGTGTGAGTTGCCATAGTTCTTTCTCCATCATGAGTTACTAAAATGTTACAACACCCTGTAGGTAAAGAATTTTTTTCTTTCATCCCCAAGAAAGGTATTTTGGCTTCTTCCATGTCTTTAAGAAAAGCATGACCGTAATCATCGTCATTAACTTTTCCAAAAAACGAAGCCTCATGAGAAGAGTGATTTAATTCATGAATGGTATTACAAACCGACCCTCCGGAAGTAATTGTTGGATTATTAAAATATTCTCTAATTTGAGAAATTTGACTTTCCTCAATAAGCGACATAGATCCCTTATTGAGTCCTAACTTTGTGATGACTTCGTCATCTACTTGCGCAATGATGTCAACCAAAGCAGTACCAACACCTAATATCTTTTTCATAGGAAAACCTTATCAAGATCACTATTAGATTACATTAATCTATATGGTCACATTTTAATGTTAAGATTTTACGAATCTACAAATTCAGTACTTCATAAATTGCTTTCTTTTTATGAATTCCCAATTAAATGTTGAATATGGTATCGATAATCTGTGAGTAAATATCTAGAGCATGTGGGTATAATTCTAATTAATTGCTTGAATTAACTTAACTTTAAGAATTAAATTGGTTTAACTATTGACTAACAAAAACTACTTGTAGTATATTCATTAAGCAAAGCACACTATATCTAGTGTATATTGCTTATTTTGATTAATTTTGAGGTTGCGCCATGGAAAAAAACAACAATTTAAAAACTAGAGAAGAAATCTCTGGCACTAATATTACGAATAAAGATAATGAAAATTCTAATAGTATCAACCTATTTAACCTTAGCGTTGTAAGAAGAGATGGCTCAATCACACCTTTTAAATCTGATAAAATTGGCAATGCTATAAGAAAAGCATTTCTAGCTCAAACAGACATAAGAAGTAATAAAGAAATTGATAAAAATGTAGTTAAGTTATCAGAAACCGTCACCTCGGCTCTCACAAGAAGGATTGCTGATGGCGACATGATTCACATTGAAGATATACAAGATCAAGTTGAATTAGCGCTTATGAGAGAAGAACATCATAAGATTGCAAGAGCTTACGTTCTCTACCGTGAACAAAGGTCTTCACAGAGATATAAAACTGATCAATTAAAAGAAAAAGCCGGTATCAGAGTTTCTTCCATGATGGTATTGAAAAGAGATGGGCTGCAGGAAGCTGTTTCATTAGATAAAATAACAAATAGAATTTCAGTTTTATCGACTGGTTTAGAAATAGATCCTATCATTATTGCACAAAAAGCTATTCAGGGATTATACAATGACATTACAACAACAGAAATTGATAATTATTTAGCGGAGACATCTGCGGCCTTAACAGTTGAACATCCTGACTATTCTTACTTAGCGGGAAGAATAAAAGCTAATTCTCTTCACAAAGAAACTCCAGGATTTGTCATTGCAAGCAAAAATCTTTTCAACGATGGTCTTTTAAATGAGACTTATTATAAAAAAATCCAAGAGAATGCTGAAGCCATTGAATCTATGATTGACTACGACCGCGATTACCTTTTTGATTATTTTGCTTTAACTACATTGATTAGAGCCTACTTACTACAGTTTGAAAATAGAACAATTGAAAGACCTCAAGATCTTTGGATGAGAGTAGCTTTATCAGTTTCAAGTGATGAATTTAATTTTGATGCAGTAAAAAAAACATACGACATGCTTTCTAATGGATTTTATACTCATGCAACCCCTACTTTATTTAATAGTGGTTTAAAGATGCAGCAACTCTCATCTTGTTTCTTAATTGCAATGGAAGATGATTCTATTGAAGGTATTTTTAATACAATTAAAGACTGCGCTTTAATATCTAAAACTGCAGGCGGTATAGGCTTACACGCTCATAATGTCCGAGCTGGTGGAAGTAGAATTAAGTCTACAAATGGTAAATCTAATGGGCTTATACCATTTCTTAAAATATTTAATGAAACAGCGAAATCTGTTGATCAAGGTGGTGGAAAAAGAAAAGGTTCTTTTGCTATTTACTTAGAGCCTTGGCACGCTGATATTGAGGCATTTCTTGAACTGAGAAAAAATACAGGGTCTGAAGAGTTTAGAGCTAGAGATCTTTTTTACGCTTTATGGATCCCCGATTTATTTATGCAAAGAGTTGAAGATGATGCGGATTGGACTTTAATGAGCGAACACGAATGTCCCGGCTTATCCGATAATTACGGTGATGACTTTAACAAGCTTTACACAAAGTATGAAAATGAACTACCTCATCTTACTAAAATGAAAGCTAGAACACTAATGTCTAAAATCATTGAGGCTCAAATCGAAACTGGACAGCCATATATGCTTTACAAAGATGCCGTCAATGAAAAATCAAATCAAAAAAATATCGGAGTAATTAAATCTTCTAATCTTTGTGCTGAAATTGTTGAGTATTCAGAAAAAGGTGAAACTGCGGTTTGTAATCTTGCATCTATTGCTCTTCCGAAGTTCGTCAAAGAAGATAAATCTTTTGATTACCAAAATCTTTACAAAACAGCAAAACTTGCTACAAAAAATTTAGATAGAGTGATTGATATAAATTATTATCCTACAGAAAAAACAGGAAGATCAAATAGTCTTCATAGACCAATCGGATTAGGAATTCAAGGTTTAGCGGATGTCTTTTTCTTAATGGGCATTCCTTATGACGGAGAGAAAGCAAAGGCAATTAACATCAAAATATTTGAAACAATTTATTTTGGATCTGTTGAATCTTCGATGGAACTCTCAAAAGAAAAAGAACCCTACTCGACATTTAAAGGTTCACCAATATCAGAAGGAAAATTCCAATTTGACTTATGGAATACAACTCCTTCAGATATGTGGGATTGGGAAACGCTAAGAAAACAAGTTATGGAACATGGGGTTCGTAATTCCCTTACAACCGCATGCATGCCTACAGCTTCTACTGGTATTATTTTAGGAAATACAGAAACATTCCAAGTCCAAACATCTAATATATATAAAAGACAAACCCTTTCAGGGGAATTCTTGTTAGTTAATAGACATTTAGTGAAAGAACTTTCTAAGAGAGGTTTGTGGGGTAAAGAAATGAGAGATAATATTGTTTTAGAAAACGGTTCTGTGCAAAATATTCCAGACTTTCCTGAGGATCTTAAAAAGACTTATAAAACTGTATGGGAAACATCTCAAAAAACAGTAATTGATATGGCTGCAGATAGAGCACCATTTATTGATCAAACTCAGTCCATGAACTTGTGGCTCTCCAGCCCTACTTTTGGAAAAGTTAATTCTATGCATATGTATGCTTGGAAAAAAGGATTAAAAACAGGAATGTATTATTTGAGAAGTAGGTCAGCCGTTGATGCAGTGAAAGTCACTGTTTCTTCAGAAAAGCAAGCTAAAGATCAATTCTTAAAAGCTTCCCAAAATAATGAACCAGAGGATTGTTTGACATGCAGCGCTTAAAGGTAATAAATAGATTTTAAATAAATGATATCCAAAGGCGTTAAATCAATTTTTCCAATCAAGCATCAAGATATTTGGGATAGATATAAACAACATATTCAAACATTTTGGACGACAGAAGAAGTCTCTCTTCAAGATGATTTAAGAGATCTGAAAACATTAAAAGAGGGTGAAAAACATTTTATAAAACAGGTTTTGGCTTATTTTGCAAACTCAGAGGCAATGATCAATGAGAACCTTGCTAGTAGATTTTATAATGAAATTCTTATTCCTGAAGCAAGATGTTTTATTACAGTACAAATGGCAAATGAAACAACTCATGCTGAAATGTATGGTCTACAAATTGAAGCATATGTAACAGACGCCCAAGAAAAACAAAAATTATTTACTGCAATTGAAAATGTGCCTTGTATTAATCACAAAGGACAATGGGTCGCCAAATGGCTTAATGGAAAACAAAATCTATTAACGAGATTAATTGCTTTCGGTTTAGTAGAAGGATTATTTTTTGCCGGATCATTTTGTGCAATTTATTATTTTAGGAAAAGAGGATTACTTCCAGGTTTAGCTTTATCTAATGATTGGATCGCTAGAGATGAAGGTATGCACTTTAGTTTCTCCGCCCTCATGTATAAAACCCTTAGAGATAAATATAATAGTGGAATGCTGACAGATTCAGACGTTAGAGAATTAAGTTTAATTTCAGGCAATGTAGCTCAATCAGAGTTTGAAGAGATTGTCAGAGAAGCGGTAGAATTTGAAAAAGAGTTTGTGAAAGATGCATTACCAGTAGATCTTATTGGAATGAATAAAGAAATGATGTGCCAGTATATTGAAGCAGTAGCAGATCGTATTGCAGATCTTTTTGAATTTGACAGAGTTTTTAATACTGAAAATCCTTTTGACTTTATGAGAGCCTTAGATGTACAGGGAGTAACAAACTTCTTTGAAAAAAGAGTATCAGAATATCAAAAACCAACTGACAGAGCACTGACTTTTGACGATACTTTCTAAATGAAAGTAGAAATTTACTCAAAAGAAAACTGTGTGAATTGCAATAAAGCAAAAATCATTTTAAATAAATTCGGCCCTAAAATTCTTATGTTAGATCAAGATTTTACGAGAGAGATTTTTTTTGAAAAATTTCCAGATGTAAGGTCTTTTCCTCAAATCGTTATAGACGATAAGCACATTGGCGGTCATATTGAAGTTGAAAAATGGCTAGCTTTTAATAAGCCGGATGAAGATTTTTAGTGCCAAAAGAAAAATATCAAGAGATATTAGATTTTTGGTTTAAAGACTCTACCTCAAAAGATCACTGGTCAAAAACCGATGAATACGACAAAAAAATAAATGATCATTTTAAAGATGATTTAGAGAAAGCCATTCGAAACGAGTATGATAATTGGCAGGATAACTCCAAAAGTAGCCTAGCTCTCATAATATTGCTGGATCAATTCTCTAGAAATCTTTTTCGAAATGACTCTAGATCATACGCCCAAGATACCAAATCTAGATTATTAGTAACAGAAGGTGTAGATAGGGAATATTTAGATGATCTGGATTTACCTGAGAGGTTGTTTTATCTTTTGCCACTTGTTCATAGTGAAGAAATGCAAGATCATTTATTTGTAAAACAACTAGGGGAAGTATTCTTAAAGGATCATCCAAATTATTTAGGAATCAAAAAGTCATGGGATGGTCATACCAAAGTAATTAAAAGGTTTGGCCGGTACCCCCATCGCAACGAAATATTACAAAGACAATCAACATTAGAGGAAATTACTTTTCTAAAAGAACCTAATTCTTCTTGGTGATTTAGTGAGCCTCTGACCAGTTCTGACCACTACCACTATCAACCTTAATAGGAGTATCAAATTTGATAAACTCCTCATGACCTTTTTCCATAATATTTATAATCTCTTCAATAAATTCTTCTTCTTTGTTGTGCACTTCAAATAATAATTCATCATGAACTTGTGAAATCATTCTAGTTTTTAATTTTTGTTTTTTAATTTCATGATCAATTTTAATCATGGCTATTTTAATTAAATCGGATGCAGATCCTTGAATAGGTGCATTGATAGCTAGTCGTTCTGCATAAGATCTCAGCATAAAATTTTTAGAGTTAATATTTTTAATAAAAGATTTTCTACCAAACAAATTTTTTATATAACCATTTTTCTTACTATTCTCCACTGAACTTTTCATAAAATTTTCAATATTTGGAAATTTCTTAAAGTAATTTTCTATAAATAGTTTTGCTTCTTGATTAGAGACACTCAGCTGTTTAGCGAGTCCAAATGCGCTGATACCATATATAATTCCAAAATTAATAATCTTAGCCATTCGCCTATCATCTGGATTAATATCTTTTTTATTAAATACTAGTTGGGCTGTACTTTCATGAATATCAATATTATTTTTAAAAGATTCCAGTAAAATAGGATCTTGGCAGGCTTCACATAAAATTCTTAATTCTATTTGTGAATAATCTAGGCTATATAATTTAAAATGATTATCTGCAATAAATGCGGTTCTTATCTTTTTTCCGACCTCAGATCTAATAGGTATATTTTGAAGATTAGGTTCTGAAGAACTAAGTCTCCCAGTAATCGTAGAGGCAATATTAAATGTACTATGTATTCTATCTCCTTTATCGGCACGATCTGCTAAAGAAGAAGTATAGGTGGAATGCAGTTTTGAATACTGTCTCCATTGCAAAATATGTGTAGCAATCTCAATCCCTTCACTTTCTAACTGCTCTAAAACAGATACATTTGTTTGAAAATCTCCTGCTTTGGTTTTTTTGGAAACATTAATTTCTAATTTTTTAAAAATTACTGTGAGTTGTTTAGGTGATGCAATATTAAACTCCTCACCAGAGATAGAAAATATTTTTTTTTCTATTTTATGAATTTCTTTTCCGATTTCTAATTCCAACTTTGAAAGTAGTGGTCTATCAATTTTAAAACCTACACTTTCCATATCTTGAAGTACCAAACTTAATTTTTTATCCACCTCATAATAGATCCAATTATTCTTATCTTGTGCCACAAGTGGATTTAATCTATTAAATAATTGTAGGGTTGCATAAGAATCGTAGGCGGCATAATTGGTAGCAAATTCAAGTGGCACTTCAGAAAAATCTTTATAATTTTTTTTTGATTCATTTTTCATCACGTCTTTAAATTTTTCTTTAGCTTCTCCGAAATAATAAAAATATAGATCCTCTAAATTATGTTTGGTTAAGCCATTATTAATAGAATATGACATCAATAAAGTATCTTGAAAAGATATGATCTTAACTCCGTATCTCTTAAGAATAACACAATCATATTTAGCATTATGAAAAACTTTAATAATAGATTCATCTTCACATAAATTATTTAAAAGGATAAGAATTTCCTTTTGATCTTTTTTATTCATGACATTTTCAGGAGATATAAAAGGTATATAGACAGCGTCTTGACTATAGGCTATTGAAATTCCAATAATATTTGCCACCTCCACATTCAAACTATCTGTTTCTAAATCACAGGCGATAACTTCCTCATTGCGCATTAAGACTAAGAATTCTTTAATTTCTTTTATATCTGTAATGGCTTTAAATTCTTTCTTAATTGGTGGTGAGTGAGGGTTAGTTTCGTGAAGTTCTGATCTAATAAGTGACTTAAATTCATACTTTTTAAAAAAGTCGTTTAATTTAGGAGAATCATCGAAGGCTTTTATATCTTTAATCTCTATGGGTAACTCTAGATCGTTTTTTAAAATAACTAATTGATGACTTATTTTTGCCAGTTCCTCGTGTTCTTGGATGAGGTTTTTAATTCTAACATTAGTGATTTCTTCTTTTTTAGTGAGGAGATTTTCAAAGCTTCCAAATTCATTAATTAATTTTGAAGCTGTTTTAGGTCCTATTCCTGGAACACCCGGTATATTATCAGCGGTATCTCCAATTAAAGCCTGAACATCTGTAATTTTATCAGGTGTTACTCCAAATTTCTCAAAAACCTTTTCTTCGTCTATCTCAATGTTTTTCATAGGATCAATAATTTTTGTTGTTCCCGTTAACAGTTGAAAAAGATCCTTATCAGAACTGTAAACGATAGTGTTAATATTATTCTTTTCTCCATATTTTGCATACGATGCAATGATGTCATCTGCTTCAAAATCTTTTTTCTCAATGACGTCTAAACCAAAAGCATCGATTGCTTCTCTAATGATTTTAAATTGCGGTATGAGGTCTTCAGGTGCCTCTGAACGATTAGCCTTATATTCAGAATATAATTTATTGCGAAATGTATTTCTTCCAGCATCTAAAACTATAATAATTTTATCATCATGATATTGATCGATTAGTTTGAGCATCATATTACAAAAACCATAAACAGCATTAGTTGGAATACCCGAACTATTCGTCATAGGAGGTAATGCGTAATAAGCTCTAAAAATATAAGCAGATCCATCAACTAAAATTAACCTAGGATTTGGAATCATTTTTATAGAATAGCCTATCGAGTAGATAAAAAAACCTAAAAGAACTATTCTTTTGGTGCGTGTTTATTTAAAATTCTTTGCAAGGTTCTTCTGTGCATTTTTAAACGTCTAGCCGTCTCAGAAACATTTCTATTACATTGATTAAATACTCTCTGAATATGTTCCCATCTTATTCTATCGGCTGACATTGGATTTTCAGGTGGAGGAGGTAAAGTGCCAGTGTGAGACATTAATGATTTTTCGATATCATCAATATTAGCCGGCTTAGGTAAATAGTCATCAGCGCCTAGTTTTACGGAAGAAACTGCTGTCGCAATATTGCCATAACTTGTCAGCATCACAGTTCTACACGTTGGATTTTGTTCTTTAATTACTTTAATGACATCTAGACCAGAACCATCACCTAACCGAAGATCAACAATTGCATAACTAAATGAAAATTTAGCTAATATTTCTAGAGCCTCTTTCTTAGAAGCTGCAGCAGTCACAATAAAATCTTTTCTCTGAAATGAGATTGTTAACCTCTCACGGAAAGAGTTATCATCTTCTATGATAAATAGACTTTTTTTCATTTATTTCTTCCATTTCAATACAACTTCTGCTCCATTATTGTTAATAACTTCAACGTTTCCTTCAAGATTTTCAATCATTTGTTTCGTAATAAAAAGACCTAATCCCATATTTAAGGCGTTATTAGATCTGGTAGAATAGAATGGTTTTCCAAAATTAGCTATAAACTTTTTATCAAAACCTGGTCCATCATCTTTAATTTTAATAATATAATAATCATCAAATACCTCTGAAATCACAATAATATTTTTATCAGCAAAACTAATGGCATTATTAATGATATTAGTCATCGCAATATTTAATTCAGGGGTAATGGATATCACAATATTTCTTGATAGGTCATCTGATCTATACTCCATATTGATACGATTAAAATTTTGATGATATTTTTCAGCTAAAGATTGGACATAGGCGTCTAAAGACATGTCTCTCAATTCGCTTGAAAGTTCTTTAGATTGAGGATTAGTCGATAAATCTTTTAGAATTTTTTTACATCTATCTAATTGTTCTTTTAATGTATTAATATCAATTGCGTACTTATTATTTAAGTTAATGTCTTTTTCGAAATCATTAACAATTAAATTAATCGTATTTAGTGGTGTCCCCAACTCATGAACAGCAGCTGCAGCTAAACCTCCAACTTTGAGTAATTCTTTTTCATTTTGAAGTTGTGTACTTGCTAATTGGTAGGCCGATTGTGTTTTTTTATAATTTAATGAAAAATAATAAAGGTAAAAGACCATAAAAATACTACTTGTAAAAAGTGATATCATTATGCCCAGGCTATAATTATCATTTAGTACCGGTCTAATATTTTCGGGTAACTCTATATAAATATTAAAAATAATTGCAAAACAAACTAACGATAAACTCACAATCATTAAAATCTTCTGTATTGAAAGATATGTTGCTGAAATTGCAAGCGGTGCCAAAATTATAAAAATAAATGGATTGGTATAACCACCGTTAATAGCAATCAGGCATGAAATTTGCAAAATATCAAAAAATAAAAAATAAAAAATCTGATTTTCAGATAAGACCCTATCTCCTCTTTTTAACAAATAATATATGAATGTATTACTAATGAGGAGCGATCCTGCGATGAAGCTAGAGGCAATAATAATAGAGCTACTAACTTCAACTAAATTATAAGTAATAATTAAAGTTAAAGCCTGCCCTATAAAGGCTATAAACCTAATGAGTGTAAAATCTGAGGAATTTACAAATAAAAAAGTATTTTTCTGAAGCAAATTAAATGTCTAAATTAGCCACTTTAATTGAATTTTCTTCAATAAAGTTTCTTCTGTCAGTAACGTCATCACCCATAAGTTTAAGCAAAACACTTTCCGTATTGCTGACATCGTCTAATTTTACTTGGACTAACTTTCTATTATTTTTATCTAAAGTTGTTTCCCATAATTGCTCAGGATTCATCTCTCCTAAACCTTTGTATCGATTAATTGCCTGACCTTTTTTACTCATTTCAAATAAAACATTGAAAAATTCAACTAAACCATAACAAGGGATTATTTCTTTTGAATTAGTTTTAGTGATACCAAAACGTATATCTGTGGATTTATCAAATCCTTTTTCATTCATTAATTTCATATTTTCGAATAAAATAAAATTTCTTATGTTTACTAATTTATCTAATGGTAATTTAATGATTTTTTTATAACCATCTTTTTCCTGTAAAAATATTAAGTTATTACTAATAAGATCCTGGAATGTAAATTTTAAACCTTCTTCTTTTTTAATGGAATTTAAATTAGATAAAATTCCCTTAAAAGAATTTTTGTTTATATCTTTTGGATTAAAATCCTCCATAAATAAAGATGTATTAATAACTTGATCAAAGAATTGTAAATCTAAGTAAGAAAGATCAAGATTTTGATAAGCGGAATTGGCTCTTGCTGCCAAATCAATAAACTGATTAAGCTCTTCTTCCTTCAAATTAATTTTTTTATCTTTGTTGTATAAGTTAAATTCTAATTCATCACGATTGTTATTTAATAAGTATTTTGTCAACTCTTTATCATCTAACAGATAGTTTTCCTTATTTCCTTTTTTCACCCTATAGAGAGGGGGTTGGGCTATATAAAGTCTTCCCGATGTAATAACCTCTCTCATAAACTGATAAAAAAAAGTTAGTAGCAGAGTTCGGATATGACTTCCGTCAACATCAGCATCTGTCATAATAATAATTTTGTGATAGCGCATTTTATCTAAAGTGAAGTTAGAGCCATGGCTAGCTCCAATTGCTGTTATAAGATTAGACACTTCATTGTTTTCTAAAACTTTATTTTCTCTGGCTTTAATGACATTTAAGATTTTTCCTCTTAATGGAAGAATAGCTTGTGTATTCCTGTCTCTTCCTTGTTTTGCAGAACCTCCAGCAGAATCTCCCTCAACGATAAATAACTCTGAAAGAGCTGGATCTTTTTCTGAACAGTCGGCAAGTTTTCCAGGTAAAGTAGAGCCTTCTAAAACATTTTTTCTTCTTGTAAGCTCTCTAGCTTTTCTCGCTGCATCTCTAGCGCTTGCTGCTTCAACAATCTTTCCAACAATTTTTTTAGCTTCTCCTGGTGTTTGTTCTAACCATTGACTTAACTGTTCTGAAATAATTTTTTCTACTATCGGTCTTACTTCTGATGAAACTAACTTATCTTTCGTTTGTGATGAAAATTTTGGATCTGGTACTTTTACAGATAAAACACAAGTCATTCCCTCTCTAGCATCATCTCCTGTTAAAACAACATTATTTTTTTTTGTAGTTGCAACACTATTAGAATAACCAATTAAGGATCTTGTTAACGCAGATCTAAATCCTTGAAGGTGAGTTCCTCCGTCTCCTTGTGGAATATTATTTGTAAAGCAAAGCATTGATTCTGAATACCCATCGTTCCACTGGAGAGCAGCCTCAACTATCACTCCATTACTTTCTCCCATGAAAGGAATAATTTTATTTAATGTCGATTTACTTTTATTTAAATACTGGACATAGGAAGTCAAGCCTCCTTGATAATGAAATATGATAGGTTCTGCTTTTGCCTGACGCATATCAGACAAAATGACCTTAACATTTGAATTTAAAAATGCTAACTGTCTAACTCTATGTTCAAGTGTTTTTAATAAGAATGTTGTATTTGTAAATACTTCACTTGAAGGCCAAAATTGAACCATCGTTCCGGTTCTTTCAGATTTTTTCATTGAATCAATTTCTTTTAATTTTTTTGAAGTTGCTCCATCTTTAAACTCCATAGAATAAATTTTTCCATTTCTTCTAATTGTAAGAATTAATTTTTCTGATAGAGCGTTGACAACTGATACACCCACACCATGAAGTCCGCCTGAGATTTTATAGCTGTTGTCGTCAAACTTACCGCCTGCATGAAGTTGTGTCATGATGACTTCTGCAGCAGGTAATTTTTCTTCTTTATGCATATCGATAGGTATGCCTCTTCCATTATCTATAATAGTAGCTGAGCCGTCTTTATTAATGATTAATTCGATCGAATCACAGTATCCACCAAGAGCTTCATCAATGGAGTTATCTAAAACCTCATAAACCATGTGGTGTAAACCGGAGCCATCGTCCGTATCACCAATATACATACCAGGTCTTTTTCTTACTGCCTCTAGTCCTTTTAAAACTTTAATTGATGATGCTGAATAATTATCTGTCATTTAATATCTATTATTTCTAAATCCCTTATTTCTTCTTTGATAGTAAAGTTATCTGTTGATGAAAAAAAAGACTGGAAGTTGTTTTTTGCACAATATTTAATAACTTTTTGAAGATTCACTATATCAAAATTATCAAAAATTTCATCTATTAAAAAAATAGTAATTTTATTTTGCATTAATTTCAGAAATGTCGCCATATCAAGAAAAAAACTTAATATAAGCAACTTAGATTGAGCTGATGACAGTTGATTTATAGGAATATTTTCATGAGATAATGAAAAAACAGCTTTCGCAGGATCATAAAAGCTATTAAGAGGACTTTCCCCTTTAGATTCGTTTTCTTTTTTCATTTCCGATTCAAATTTTTCAAGAAAGTCATGGATGGTTATTTCTTGAAAATCATACTTAAGATAATAGTTAAAGAAGGTATTGGGATGATCAATCATAAATGAATTAAATTTCACCATAAATTCATATTTAATATCCATAATAGATTTTACAATGGGCAAAAGTTGCCGATCGACAGACTCTAACCATGAGCGATCCTGAGTTGTCAGAAAAATTTTCTTTTTTTCTCTTCTTAATTTTGAATATTGATTTAAGAGCTTAAATAAATCAGAATTAAAATAACACATTATTCTATTACAAGAGTTGCGTTGATACTGCTTATCTTTAATAAAATAAACCTTATCTAACTCTGAAAACCAAAAAAGCTGAAAAATATTCATTAATTCCTGCTGAGATATTTTTTTATCATTAAGTAAGTAATTTTTATGAAGTTTTGATTCTTTAAATTGAAAAATTATCTTTAAACTTTGTTCCATATCTTCATCACGAAAAAATAAATTTATACTTGCTCCATCATTCATAGAATCTGAGTTGATAATATTTTCTAATAAATCTTTTTTGAAACCATTACCGGGTGATAAGAAAGAAATTGCCTCAAGAATACTAGTTTTACCAACTGCATTTTTACCTTTGAGTAAAGTATGCTTATTTGAAAAGGATAAAGATTTTTGTTTAAAATTTCTGTAATTGAAAATTTTTATGCCCGTTAGTTTAGAATGAAGCAACTAAACTCTCATAGGCATTAGTATATAGATACTCTTTGTATCGTCAGGATCCTTTACTATCACTGGTGATGATTGATTTAAAAGTTCCAGATTTATATTTTGACTTTCTAGAACGTCCCTTAAATCTAATAAATATTTAGAATTAAAAAGTATTTCTAAAGGGCTAGAGGTATAGTTAGCTGGAACCTCTTCATCTCCTTTATTACTCTCAGTACTGCTTGCCATAATTTTTACACTATTATTATCAAAAGCTAATTTTACTGTCGGTGTTTTATCTTGATTCACTGTAGAAATTCTATCAATAGCATTAAAGAAAGGTTCTGTTTCTATCTCTAGGAATTTATCATTAGAAACAGGAATAACTTTACCGTAGTCAGGAAATTTTCCATCAATTAGTTTACTAATAATAATAAAATTATCCGCCTCGAAACTTACCTGTGTATCACTGCATACAATTTTGACTTTACCTTCAAAATCTCCTAAAATTTTATCAAGTTGAAGAATAAATTTTCTTGGCAAAATTATCCCTTCAATTAAAACCGAAGAGCTTATTTCTAATTCGGTTTTAGCAAGTCTATGGCCATCAGTAGCAACGGCTATTAAATTATTTTTTTCACCATTTTTAACAGTATGAAAGTATATACCGTTAAGATAATAACGAGTTTCTTCTGATGAAATTGCAAATTTTGTTTTTGTAAAAATCCTCTTAATTTGTTCGACATTAAGTTCAAATGAATTAGCTTGGTCTAATGGTGTGAATTTTGGAAATTCATCGGCTGACAGCGCATTTAATTCAAAAACTGAGTTTTCAGAATTTATAATTAATCTATTGCCTTCATTTTTAACTTTAACAATAGTATTTTTTTTTGTTTTGCGAATGATATCAGTTAATATTCTTGAGTTGACTGTAGCCTCACCATTTTTAGATGAATCCGCAGAGACAAACTCTTTGATTGAGATGTCCATATCAGTTGATCTAATTTCAATTTGATTATTTTCACATTTTAAATAAATATTTGATAAAATACTTATGGTGGAGCGACTGTCTACGATTGAACTAACGTGATTTAAGACTCTTAGAAAAGCCTCTCTGCTTAATTGGAATTCCATTATACTATGAAGTTTGCAGTATTCTTGTCAAAATTTCAATATCTTCTGCAAGATTAGGGTCATTAGATATTATTTCTTCGATAGTTTTAATGGCATGAATTACTGTTGTGTGATCTCGACCACCAAATTTTCTACCTATTTCAGGTAAAGACCTGGTTGTGATAGATTTTGCTAAATACATCGCAACCTGTCTAGGTCTAGCTATTGAGCGAGATCTTCTTGGCGAGTGCATGTCTGAAAGCCTAATATTATAATGTTCAGTTACTTTCTTTTGAATTTCATCAATTGTTATTTTTCTTGAATTAGTCCTGAGAAGATCTTTTAAAACATCTTTCACCATTTCGACAGTTATTTCTGACTGATGTAATGAGCCATGGACAGCAAGTCTATTAAGAGCTCCTTCCATTTCTCTCACATTATTTGTAATTTTATTTGAAAGAAATTCTAATACTTCAGGAGATAGAGTGAGTTGTTTTTGTTCAGCCTTCGATTGAAGAATTCCTAATCTTAATTCATATGTTAGAGGGTGAATATCTGCAACTAATCCCCAACCTAGTCTTGATTTCAATCTGTCTTCTAATCCTTCTAAATCTGCAGGCGATTTATCTGCTGAAATTATGATTTGTCTTTTTTTATCAACAAGTGTGTTGAAAGTATGAAAAAACTCTTCCTGGGTATTGTCTTTACCTATGATGAATTGTACATCATCGATCATCAGCACATCCACTGATCGGAATTGCTCTTTAAAATTCATAATATTTTTAAAACGAAGTGCTTTAATAAACTGATACATAAATTTTTCAGCAGTTAAATAGACTACATTTTTTTTAGGACTTCTTTTTTTAATAGCCCATGCTACAGCGTGCATTAAATGAGTCTTACCTAATCCAACACCACCATATAAAAACAATGGGTTAAAACTAACAACCTCTGATTCTGCAACTCTTTGTGCAGCCGCATATGCTAATTCATTTGGCTTGCCGACTATAAAATTATCAAAAGTAAATTTTGGATCTAAAGGAGCAGATATATCATCGTAGTATGTATCTTCATCTTTCTCTTTCTCTTTCTCTTTCTCTTGATATACGACTTCTGTTCCGGGAATAGCTCTTTCGTTTTTTTCTTTAACAATAATTATTAACTTTTCAATTGAAAAGCCATCGTCAAGGCAAATTCTCTTAATGACTGGTGCGTAGTTCTTAATTATCCAGTCTCTTAAAAATCTTGTTGGTACTGAAAGGGATAAAATATTGTTTTGGTAGGATTCAAATACAATTGGCTTAATCCAATTTTGGAAGGTGTCTTTATCTAAAGATTTTTTGAGCTCACTTGAAATATTTTTCCAAGATAAATTTGAGTCTTTAAAATAAATTTCGTCTTCCAATCTTATAATGTCCTTCCCTCTAAAGAGGACGTATTAAATCATGAAAATAGGTTTAGAAAAATATAAAAATTAATTAAATTTTGAGAAAAAAAAACTTGTAGTCAAGCTATTATTTTGAAATTGCTGAAATATTTTTTTGTATTTTTGCGATTGTTCTGGATGCCTTATTTAAGTTCATGATCTTTTTTTTAGCTGACTTATGAAGTAATGACATAACAATCTGTAATTTTGCTATTGATTCATCTAGTTTTTTATCATCAATAAATTTTTCAATGGCTTTAATTTCAGTATTAACGTTAGATTTAAAGCTCTTATTAACTGCTTTTTTCTTTTCAGATTGTCTCAATCTTTTTTTTGCTGATTTATGTTGTGGCATATTTTTTTTTTATTAACAAGTTATTAGTTTAATTACGTTAGTAACTTATACTTTTATTTATGTTTGTAAAGTGGGGCAATAAAAAGTTGACCTTCCATTTTGAGTAATTTTTTTTACCAAATAAGACTTTCCTTTGATTTTAATTATGTCTTTTTGATACACTTTAAAAAAATTCTGAAAACTGCCCAAAACTCCATCCGGAGACTTATAATCATTGATCGACGAACCTCCTTTTTTAATAGCAATTAACAGAATTTTCTTAATACATTTAACTAAATGAGCAAACTCTATGAAAGTTATAGTATTGGCTACTTTAGTAGGTGAGATTCTAGAAAGAAAAAGTATTTCATTTGCATAAATATTGCCAATACCTACAAAATACCTTTGGTCTAGAAGTATTTGCTTCATAGAGATGTTTTTTTTAATAATATTTTCATATATTTTTTTTATAGGAGCCTTATATTGGAGAAGATCATATCCATAATTACTAAAAAACTGTTTTACCTCCTCTAAATTAGATAGTAAGAAGACCATGCCAAACCTCCTAGGATCATTAAAAACGATTAAAAAATCTTTAAAAGTTAAAGTTAAGTGATCATGCTTCTCTAACATATATGATCTGGGGAGAAATTTTAATCTGCCGCTCATTCCCAAGTGAATCACTAAGTATCTTTTGCTAGATAGTTCAATAATAATGTATTTAGCTATTCTTTTAACATCCATTATCTTTTTATTATTAATATGGTCAAGATCACTATTTGTTAAATTTTTTCTGAGCTTTTTATCTGACTTAGATAGTTTTATAATTTTTTTTTCTTTAACTTTTGAACGTAAATATCTTATTGTTGTTTCTACTTCTGGGAGTTCTGGCATGCACAAACAAGATAAATTATTCAAATACAATGTAAAAGATATTTTTCAAAAAGTTGCTAATGAAAAATATGACTTAATGAATGATGTCATGAGTTTAGGAGTTCACCGACTTTGGAAAAAATACTATGTGAACCTTATAGAAAATCTTCATATATCGTCTGAAAATATTTTAGATATTGCTAGTGGAACAGGGGATATTTTTTATTCACTCAATAGGTCAAAAAATTTATTTGCAATAGATCCTATCAGTGAAATGCATTCTATATCTAAAGTAAAAAATTCAAAGAAATCCATTAGCTATGAGACTGGCTTTGCAGAAAAAATGCCTTATAAAAAAAATTATTTTCAAGTTATTTCCTGTACGTATGGTGTACGTAACTTTGAAAACAGAAATAAAGCTTTTAGCGAAATTACAAGATGCTTAAAAAAAAATGGCTATTTTTTATTTATGGAATTTGGCAAACCTAAAAGAGATCTACTTTTAGAGCCATTTAATTTATATCTTAATAAGTGGCTCCCTTTAATTGGGAGCATAGTTGCAAAAGATAGACATAGTTATAAATATTTAGCTGAAAGTATTCAGAATTTTCCAAGTCAAGACAACATCATAATGCAAGCAGAATCAACAGGATTAACACATCAAAAAACTATTGATTTTCTTTCGGGTGCTAACAACATATATATATTTAAAAAGTTATGAAAATTTTATTAATTATATCTAGTAGTGTAGGCTGCTATAAGGCTCTTGATCTTATTAGAATCATACAGAAAAAAGAAATTGATTTTGAAATTATTGCTACTAAAAATACCTTTCAATTCATTTCTAAATTGTTAATCGAAGGTATTAGTAAAAAAAAAATTTATTCTGAATTATTTGATTTAGATATGGAGCAAAATATTGGACACATAGAGCTTGCAAGAAGCAATACACATATTGTGGTTTATCCAGCTACTGCAAATATAGTTTCTAAATTTGCTTATGGCATATGTGATGACCTAGCTTCAACTTGTATGATTGCCTCTAATAAACCTATTTATTTTGCGCCTGCTATGAATAAGGAAATGTGGGCAAATCCATTAATTCAAAAAAATATTAAAAGTTGTGAAGAAAATGGTCATTTTTTTATTGGTCCAGATACCGGATCTCTTGCATGCGGCGAATATGGAAGTGGTCGACTAGTAGAACCAACAGAAATATTAGATCAGCTTAAATAATTGCGATCAGCCCTTATTACAATTGGTGCAACGAGAGAGTTTATAGATCCTGTTCGCTACATATCTAATGAATCTTCAGGTTTGCAAGGTATGGCAATTATTGAAGAACTTATTAAAAATAAAATTAAAACAATTTGTATTTATGGACATATTACTGCTGCAAAAGTTATTTCTCCCTATGTCAAATACATTGAAGCCACCACTGCAAAGTCGATGCTTACTGCAGCTAAAAAATACTCCAGTGTAGATTTAGCAATTTTTAATGCTGCTGTTTCAGATTATCGAGTAAAAAAAACTAGTTCTGTAAAAATTAAAAAAAAAAATACTTTAAATTTAAGTTTAATTAAGAATACCGATATCTTACTTTCAATTTCTTCCATGAAAAAGCGACCAAAAATTGTTGTAGGCTTTGCCTATGAAACAAATAATTATAAAAAGTATGCAAAAAAAAAATTGATTGAAAAAAACTGTGACTACATAGTCCTGAATTTTCCCATCAACAATAAAAAAATATTTTCTAGCAATAAAAATAATGGTTTTCTATTAGATCGTCATTTCAATTGGATAGATATTGGACATTTAACAAAAAGAAATTTTGCAAAAAAAATTATTCAACATGTAGTGAAGAACGCTCATGGTTACTAAAAAAATAACTACAATGAAGATAAAAGCTTTAAATAGTTCTATATCTATCCCAAAATATGAAACTATTAATAGTGCCGGGATGGATATTAGAGCATTTATTCCAGATGGAGATATAGAAATCAAACCTCAAGAAACAAAACTTATCCCAACTGGATTATATTTTGAAATACCTATTGGGCATGAGGTTCAAATAAGACCTAGAAGTGGCCTTGCTTTAAAAAATGGCATTACCATATTAAATTCACCAGGTACAATTGATGCTGACTATAGAGGAGAAATTAAAGTAATTTTAATCAATCACAGTTCAAACAAATTTATTGTTACTAATGAAATGCGTATTGCACAAATAATAGTTATACAATTTACTAGAGTGGATTTAATAGAAGTAAGCGAACTATCAGAAACTGATAGAGGAGAAGGTGGATTTGGATCAACAGGAACTAACTGATAATCAAATCATAGAAGAATTTGGAAGACAGTTACTAGTTCCGGGTATCTCTGAGGAAGGTCAAAATAATTTACTTAAGAAACATGTATTATTAATTGGACTTGGAGCCCTCGGAACCATTTCTTCTCAATATTTAGTAAGAGCAGGTATAGGCTCAATCACATTATTAGACTTTGATAAAGTTTCGCTATCTAATCTTCATCGACAAATAAATTATAATAAAAAAGATATTGATGGTTATAAATCTGAAATATCCAAACAAGTTTTAGAAAATATCAATAGTGTAACAAAAATTATTCAACATCCTCTTTCATTTGAAGAATTCTTAAACAGAAATAATTTTGAAAATCTTGATTTTATATTTGATTGCTCTGATAGTTATCAAACGAAAATCAATAGCTCATTATTTGCTAAAACTAAATCAATTGCATATAGCTCTATTTCTATTAATTCCAGTGAAGGGATATTTTTGTCTCAAGATCATATAAAAACAGATAAAACATTATGTTTTAAATGTTTATTTCCAAATATCGATGAAACTAATCACAGATGTTTAAATAGTGCTATGATTGGTCCTGTAGCAGGTTTTGTTGCCAGTCTGGCATGTAGTAAAATAATTCTTGAACTTGCAAAAAATATACCTCAAATGAAAAATGAAATTTTATTAATTGATCTTTTGACTTCAGATATAAACAAATTACAATTAAAAATATCTAATTGTAAGCACACCTATGAATAGTTTTACCCATAAATCCCGTTTCTCTTATGAAGAGCTTATTGAGTGCGGAAAAAGTAATATTTTCGGAACTGGGAATGCTCAATTACCTGCTCCTCCCATGCTTATGTTTGATAGAATCACCGAGGTAAATACAACCGGTGGATCATTTGAAAAGGGTGAAATAGTTGCTGAAATGGATGTTAATCCAGAATTATGGTTTTTTAAGTGTCATTTTTTAGGTGATCCGATTATGCCAGGTTGCTTAGGTTTAGATGCGTTATGGCAAATGTTAGGATTTTACTTAGGGTGGCTTGGTTATCCAGGTAAAGGTAGAGCTCTTGGTGTTGGGGAGATTAAATTTGTTGAAGAAGTAAAACCTGATAAAAAATTAATTACTTATAAAGTGAATATTAAAAGAGCCCTGAACAAAAAAGGTTTATCTATAGGTTATGGTGATGGGAAAATTCTTCATGAAGGTAAAATTATCTATCATGCCAATGATTTAAAAGTAGGATTATTTAATGAATAATAAAAGGGTTGTAATTTCTGGGTATGGGATTGTTTCATGTATTGGTAATAATAAATCTGAGGTGCTGCAAAGTTTAAAAGAAGTTAAGTCGGGTATTACTTTTGAAAAAGAATATGAAGAACTTGGGATGCGGAGTCATGTCCATGGTAAACCAAATATAAAAATTGAAGAAAAAGTAGATAGAAAAATTTTAAGATTTATGGGCGAAGGTGCTGCCTATAATTACATAGCAATGCAAGAAGCGATTGAACATGCAGGTCTTGACCAATCTCTTGTTTCAAATATTAATACAGGCTTAGTGATGGGATCGGGAGGTCCTTCAACTTTTCAATTGCAACAAGCATTTGATATAGCTCGTGAAAAAGCTGTCAAAAAAATTGGTCCTTATATGGTGACTCGCACAATGTCGAGTACAAACTCGGCAACTCTCGCTACTCCTTTTGGAATTAAAGGAGTTAATTATTCTATTAGTTCTGCTTGTTCAACAAGCTTACATTGTATTGGTAATGCTTTTGATTTAATTAGACATGGTCAGCAAGAAATTGTATTTGCTGGTGGTGGAGAAGAAACTCATTGGACAATGTCTATCTTATTTGATGCAATGGGAGCTCTTTCTAGCAAATATAATGAAACTCCCGCGATAGCTTCTCGTGCATATGATGCTTTTCGTGATGGTTTTGTCATAGCTGGTGGGGCTGGGGTTGTCGTTGTGGAAAGTCTTGATAGCGCTCAAAAAAGAGGTGCCACTATTCATGCAGAAATTAAAGGATTTGGACAAACCTCAGATGGCCATGACATGGTTCAGCCTTCTGGAGAAGGTGCAGTTCGCTGTATGCAAATGGCTACACAAGGTGGAAAAGTTGACTATATAAATACTCATGGAACATCAACTCCTGTAGGAGATATGATTGAATTACAATCTATAAAAGAAGTGTACGGGGATAATATTCCCCCTATTAGCTCAACTAAATCTTTAACTGGACATTCGCTTGGGGCTACAGGCGCACAAGAAACAATTTATTCTCTCTTAATGATGAATAATAATTTTTTAGTTAAGTCTGCCAATATTACAGAACTAGATGCAAATGCAAAAGATATGAATATCATTCTTGAAACAAAGAACGATATTGAAGTAAATTCAGTTTTATCCAATAGTTTTGGTTTTGGCGGAACGAACGCATCTATATATTTAACTAAATTTCATGAATAAACTTCTTGAAGGAAAAAAAGGTCTTGTGATAGGTATTGCTAATGATCACTCTATTGCTTGGGGAATTACTGATAATCTATGTAAAGAAGGTGCTCAAGTTTTTTTAACATATCAAAATGATTCTCTAAAAAAAAGAGTGGAGCCTCTTTCGCAAAAAATTGATTGTTTAGGAGTCTTTCCTTGTGATGTAGAATCTACTGAATCTATTGAGGCATTAAAAAATTCAATTAATACTAAGATTGATTTTATTGTTCATGCCGTTGCTTATTCAGATAAGAATGAGTTATCTGGAAAGTATCTCAATACTTCTAAAGAAAACTTTCTTAAAACTCTTCATATCTCTTCCTTTTCTTTAACTGAAATTACTAAAATTTTTATGCCTTTATTAAATGACAATGCTTCTATTATGGCGCTTAGCTATTATGGAGCTAAAAAATATATGCAAAGTTATAATGTTATGGGTGTTGCTAAAGCCGCTTTAGAAACTTCAATTAAATATTTAGCAGTAGATATGGGAGATAGAGGAATAAGAGTTAATGGAATATCAGCGGGCCCTATGAGAACTTTGGCTGGTGCTGTTATTAATAAATCAAGACAGATCTATAGCTATACAATTAATAACTCCCCTATTAAGAAAGCCTTAACTTTAGATGATATTGGAAAATCTGCCGTTTACTTAGTCAGTGACCTCTCTAAAGGGGTCACTGGTGAAATTTTATATGTAGATAACGGCTATAATAAAATTGGTATGAGTCTAGAAGAAGTTTAATTAAACCTCTTTCATACTTAATTTTACTTTTCCTGATCTATCAACATCGAGCACTTTGACTTGAACTTCCTGCCCTTCAGATAACACATCAGAAACATTTGCTACTCTTTCTTGAGAGATTTGGCTAATATGGAGTAGGCCATCTTTAGCTCCTAAGAAATTTACAAAAGCTCCAAATTCAACAATTTTTACAACTTTTCCTTTATAAACCTTACCGATTTCTGGCTCAGCAATAATATCCATGACCATTTGTTTAGCCATATTAAGCGATTCTGCATTATTTGAGGCAATTTTTACTTCACCCTGATCACTTACTTCAATTTTTGCACCTGATACTTCTACCATATTTCTTATAACTTTACCGCCAGAACCAATTACTTCTCTAATTTTATCTTTCGGTACCATTACAGTTTCTATTTGAGGAGCGTGTTTTGAAAAAGCGCTTCTAGTCTCAGTAATAGCTTCATTCATAACTCCTAAGATATGTTTTCTGCCGTCAGCTGCCTGGTTAAAAGCAATTTCCATAATCTCTTTTGTAATGCTTGTTATCTTGATATCCATTTGAAGAGATGTAATTCCATCAACTGTTCCAGCTACTTTAAAGTCCATATCTCCTAGATGGTCTTCATCACCTAAAATATCACTTAGAACAACAAAGTCTTCGCCTTCTTTAATTAATCCCATAGCAATTCCGCCTACATGCTTTTTAATTGGAACTCCTGCTGCCATTAATGAAAGAGACGTTCCACAAACTGAAGCCATAGAACTAGATCCATTTGACTCTGTAATTTCAGATACAATTCTTAAAGTATAAGGAAATTCAGCTTTGGAAGGTAACATAGGATTAATAGCTCTCCATGCTAGTTTACCATGGCCAACTTCTCTTCTGCTTGTAAAGCCAGATCTACCTACTTCTCCAACAGAATAAGGAGGAAAATTATAGTGAAGCATAAAATGCTGTTTACTCATTGGGTCTAATGAATCGATCATTTGTTCATCATCGCCAGTTCCAAGAGTTGCAACAACTAGTGCTTGCGTTTCTCCCCTTGTAAATAAACTCGAGCCATGAGCTCTTGGAAGAATATCTAAATCGCAAGTGATGTTTCTTACTTCATCAAGCTTTCGGCCATCAATTCTTTTTTTGCTTTTAATAATGTCGCCACGAACTACATCTTTTTCTATATTCTTAATAATAGTGATGGCAGCAAGTTTTTGATCATCATCAATGCCTTCTAAAATTGAAGTTCTAATAGAGTCAAGTTTTTGGCTTCTTTCCTGCTTATCTGTTAAGCTATATGCGCTTCTAATATCTTCAGATATTTTTGAAGAAATATCACTTTTTAAAGTTTCATAAAATTCAGGCAATTCAAGAACATCAAACTTTTTAATATCCACTTTAGATGCAAAATCTTTAACATTTGAGATAAATTCTTGATAAAAAGCATGACCTGAATTAACAGCTTCTAACATAGTAGCTTCAGGCAATTCTTTTGCTTCAGATTCAACCATTAAGACGCCCTCATCAGTACCTGCTACTACAAGATCAAGATTTGAATTTTGTAAGTCTTGGATAGTTGGATTAATAACAATCTTGTTATCAATATAACCCACTCTAGCAGCACCTAAAACTCCTTGTACAGGAAGACCTGATATAGCTAAAGCAGCACTAGTCGCATACAATGCAATAATATCAGGATCAACAATTCCATCATAAGATAGAACAGTTAATTGAATCTGTGTTTCGTTTTTAAAATTTTTATGGAATAAAGGTCTAACAGGACGATCAACTAAACGACAAATTAAAGTTTCTCTTTCTGTTGGTCTTGCTTCTCTTTTGAAAAATCCACCAGGAATCTTGCCTGATGCATAATATTTTTCTTGATAATTTACAGTTAAAGGAAAAAAATCAATATCTGGCTTTTGTGTTTTTGCTGCACAAATATTTGCCATAACTACTGTGTCGCCACAGTAAACTAAAACAGACGCGTCTGCCTGCTTAGCTATTCTATTAGTTTCAAGTGTAATTTCATAATCACCGTGTTTAAATTTATGTTCAATTTTAGTCATAATAATATTTCTCTTTCTGCCTTCTTCTAAGGACTTACTTTTTTCTTAATTTTAATTTATCTGCTACTTCTGCGTACTTTGTAACATCTTTGTTTTTTAAATAGGTCATTAGTCTATTTCTTTTACCAACCATAATAAGTAATCCTCTTCGTGAATGAAAATCCTTTTTATGTATTTTGATATGTTCTGTCAGATGGTTTATTTTTTTTGTAAAAAAATAAATCTGAGCTTCAGCTGAACCAGTATCTTTATCTGTTCTAGCTATATCTTTTAGTTCTAAGGCTTCTAAATTCGACATCGTAACTCCTTTCAAAAAGTTAATTCACATCTATCCAGGATGTCGTCCAGAATAAATGGGTACAATTCGGCTATCTAAATCATTTATGTCAGAAAAATCAAGGATATTCTGAAAATCGATGCTATGAGATAGGTTAAAATCACCTATTTTAGTCCTTATTATGCTCATCGCAAATCCTAAATCTCCTAAAGATTTAGCAAATTCTTCTGCAAATGAACGAACATAAAATCCCGTCTCACAATCTATCGTGACATCTAAAAAATTAGTATTTTGATTAGTGATTTTTAGAGAGTGTACATTTACCTGCTTAAATCTTTCTTCTAAAAATTCTTCTTTTCTTGCTAATTCATAAAAATTCTTACCTTTAATTTTATGAGCAGAAAATATTGGAATTTTTTGCTGATAGGCTCCTATAAAATATTTTAACTTTGATGCTCTTTCCTGTATGGCATGAGAGGGGTATTTATAGTCCACATACCTTCCTTCTATGTCTTGAGTCTTAGTTTGTGCACCAAAAAAAATTCTTACTTTATAAGTTTTTATTTTTAAGTGCATTGTTGATATAAGTTTAGTAGCTTTATTAACGGCTACCAATAAGAGTCCTGATGCGAGCGGGTCTAAAGTTCCTACAAAACCAATTTTACTAAATTTAAAACGAAATTTTAATTCTCTAATAACGCCAAAAGATTCGACTCCTTCAGGTTTGTTAATGGGCAACCAGCCACTTGAAATAAAATTTTGTTTCAATTTATTTTTTAAAGTTTGTCTATTAGTTGTTGGACCTTAATTGATTCTTTATAAGGCTCATCCACATAAAGTGAAATTCTAGGAATAAATTTAGAAGTTAAAGTTTTTGCTATTAATTCTTGCATTTTTCTTGTGTATTTTTTTTTAAATTTTTCAAACTCGGTATCTCTTATATTATGAACCAATAAAACTCTAGCAAACCTTAAATCCTTACTGACTTTTACATCGGTAATTTCGAGTCTAAGTGAAGGAAAATCTATCAAAAACTCTTTATGAGTAACTACATACTCAGCGATTAATCTTTTTATTGTAAGTTCAATTTTTAGAGTTCTAAAACTTGGTTTATTGTGCAAATTATAATTCTTTTTGAATTTGTTTAGTAATATAGAATTCTATTTCATCTTTAGCAAGAATGTCTGAATAATCTTTAAAAGATATTCCACACTCATAGTTTTCTTTAACCTCTTTGACATTATCTTTAAATCTTTTTAATGAGCCTACTTCGCCTTCATAAATAATTTTTCCAGCTCGAACAAGTCGAATTTTAGCTGCATTTGAGGCAAAACCATTAGTGACATAGCAGCCAGCTATTGTACCTAATTTGGAAGAGTTGAAAGTATCTCTAACTTCTGCATGTCCTATAATTTCTTCTTTAGTATCAGAGCTAAGCAGTCCTGATAATAATTTAGTCATATCATCAACTAATTCATAAATTATTGAATAATATCTAATATCTACCTTATCTCTTTTTGCAATTGAACGGGCTTGCGGTATAGCTCGAATATTGAATCCTATAACTAATCCTTCGGCAGCATCCGCTAAACTCACATCACTTTCATTGATTGCACCAATAGCGCTATGAACTACATTAATTGTTACTTCGTCATTACCAATTTTTTCCAAAGAAGAAACAATTGCCTCTAAAGACCCTTGAACATCTGCCTTAACAATAATTGGTAATTTTTTAATATCTCCTTTAGAAATATTTGACATCATTTCTTCTAATGAAGATTTTTTGACGGATTCTTTGCTTTCTAATTGTTGTTGATCTTTTACTTTTTCAGTAATTTCTTTTGCAGCTTCCTCATTAGGCATGGCGTATAAAGTATCTCCAGCAGAAGGTATAGAATCAAATCCTAGGACTTCGATAGGCATACCTGGAGTTGCCTGTTTTACTTTTTCGCCTTTCTCATTTAATAAAGCCCTAACTTTTCCAAAAGCAGGACCACAAGTAAAATGATCTCCTTCTGATAAAGTTCCATTATTAATAATAATAGTTGCTACTGGGCCTCTTCCTGTTTCTATCTTTGATTCAACAACAATGGCATCTGCTAATTTATTATACTCTACATCTAAATTCAGGATGCCCACTTGTAAAAGAATATTATCTAGAAGTTTATCAAGATTTATTTTTTTTAATGCTGATATTTCTGTTTCTAAGACATCACCTTGAAAGCTCTCAACAACAATTTCATGTGTAAGTAAATCATTTCGAACTTTATCGGGATTTACATCAGGTAAATCTATTTTATTAATTGCTAATACGATTGGAACGTTAGCTGTTTTAGCATGAGAAATCGCTTCTATCGTTTGGGGCTTCACACTATCGTTTGCAGCAACAACCAATACAACTATATCAGTAAGATTAGCTCCTCTTGAACGTATGTTTGTGAAAGCCGCATGCCCTGGTGTATCTAAAAAAGTTATAATACTGTCTTTATGTTTAACTTGATAAGCGCCTATGTGTTGTGTAATTCCGCCTGACTCCTTCGCAGTTACATTAGTATTTCTTAGGGCATCCAGAAGAGAAGTTTTTCCATGATCAACATGACCCATAACAGTAACAATAGGCGGTCTTGGTTTTATGATAGATTGATTTGTTTTTTGATAGTTAGCGATAACCTCTTTGAGACTTACTGAGGCTTGTCTATTAGGGCTATGTCCAAAATCATTCACAATTAATTCAGCGGTATCGCCATCAATGTATTGATTAGCTGTTGCCATGATTCCACTTTTCATTAAGGCCTTTACTACATCGCCTGTTTTTTCTGACATTCTACTTGCTAATTCTTGAACGGTAATTTTAATTGGTATGTCAACCTCTCTTACAATTTTAGAAGTATTAGTTAGGGAAGGTTTGTATTTGGTTTTTTGTTTTTCTCTCGCTCTTTTAACTTTAGATAAACTAGGAAGTTTTTCATAATCCGGCTCTCCTTCTAATAAGTTATTGACAGCCAGGGAAGATAATTTTTTCTGAAAACCAGATACATTAAAAGTTAGTTTTTTTCTAATAGGTACAGTAGGAGGATTTGTAATTGATGCACTTGGCTTAATGGTTGGTTTAGATACCTTTGTTGTAGGGGGTTTTTTATCTTTATCCATATATTATTCTGATACTAATCTAAATAGATTTCCCTTGCATCCATAATAATCTTTTCAGCAATATTTTTATCTATTTTTCTGTATAGAATTCCGTCCCTACCAATTAATTCATCAGTGGAAAGGTCTGCAAGGTCTTGCCTTGTTTTGATATTTTTATCTATTAAAATCTTTAGAATCTTATTATCAAATTCTTCAATAGTTTTTAGGTACTCTTCAATGTTCGATTCATCAATTAACTTCTGTAAGTTCAATTTTTCGTTTTCAACATATTGTGAAGCTCTTGAATGAATCTCGATTGCTAATTCTTCGTCAAAGCCTTCAATCTTTTGGATGTCTGCAACATTGGCGTTATTAATTTTTTCAACACTATTATAACCCTCAACAACTAAGAGTTGAGCTATCATATCTTCAAGATCTAATTTTTCAGCAAAAAGCTCAGTTACAGCCTTAAACTCTGTTTGACGTCTTTCTGTATCTTCTTTTTCAGTCAAAATATCTATTTCTAAACCCGTTAAAATTGAAGCTAATTTAACATTTTGCCCCCTTCTACCAATCGCAATACTCAATTGATCTTCAGGAAGAACTACTTCTACTTTATTAGAATTAGGAAATTCATTTACTTTTGCAACTTCAGCAGGAGCTAAAGCATTCATTACATATCTTGATTGAATTTCTGACCAATGAACAATATCAATTTTTTCACCTTGTAATTCATTAACTATTGCTTGAACTCTAGAACCTCTCATCCCTACACAAGCCCCAACAGGATCGATAGATTTATCATTAGCCCTAACCGCTATTTTACCTCTACTCCCAGGGTCTCTTGCGACTGATACAATCTCAATTTGACCTTCATAAATTTCTGGAACCTCTTGAACAAAAAGTTTTGCCATAAACTGCGGGTGGGTTCTTGACAAAGATATTTTATGACCTTTCACTTCTTCTTTAATATCAAAAAAGTAAGCTCTGATTCGATCTCCATTTTTAAAATTTTCTCTAGGAATTAATTCATCTTTTCTTAAGAAGCCTTCGGCTTTACCTAAATCAACTATAATATTTCCAAATTCAATTCTTTTAACAATTCCAGACAATACTTCTCCGACCCTATCTTTGAAGTCATTGTATTGTCTTTTCTTTTCTGCTTCACGAACACGAGTATAAATAACTTGTCTTGCCATGTTAGCTGTTACTCTTCCAAAACTAACTGCTGGTAACTCGATACGAATTTGACTTCCAATGGATGCATCAGCATCATGTTTTTTTGCTTGATCTAATAAAAGTTGATTAGATTGTAAAACAGGATCAATTGTTTCCACAACATCTTTTATATGTGTAAGTTTAAAATTTCCTGTGAATCTATCTATTTCAGCTTTAATATTATTTTCTAATCCGTATTTAGATTTTGCAATTATTTCAAAAGATTCTTCCATAGCTTGCATGACTATTTCTAATTCAATTCCTTTTTCTTGCGAGACTATGTCTGCAACTTTTAATATTTCATTTTGGTTCAACATGTTTATAAATTCTTGTTAAAAAAAAAGGCGGGCTAACCCACCTTATGGTTAATTACTTTTAAGAACGCTAAAATAGAATAATTTACTATTTTTGTCTAAGGCTTTTTTCTCATATTTAGTGCCAATAGCGTTAAAAATGCTATATTGCCACATATTTGGAGTATTTCCTTGGATTTTAAAGTCAAATTTAGAAACTAAAATCATCGAATCTAAGAAATAGTCTCCATGATCACTAGCAAAATCTAAACATGAGCCAGGCTTCATCACTCGAAGAAGTTGTTTTAGGAGATCTTCATTAAAGGTTCTTCTTTTTTTATGACGTGCTTTCGGCCAAGGGTCAGGAAAATAAATTCTTACATTATCTAAAGAATGATCTGGAAGATAAGGAATGAGGTCTTGAACATTATTACGAAAAACAAATAAATTTTTAAGATTATTTTCTGATTGATGACGAGCGGCACGTAATATTCCATCCATAAAAATATCACATCCAATAAAAGTTTTTTTTGAATTACTAAACGCATCCTTGGATATTTTAATTCCGTCGCCTATTCCTATTTCTAGAACTAGTGTTTGATTAATGATTTTTTGAAAAAATAATTTGGAAGGTTTAAATAATAAATTTTGAAAACGTGACAATCTTTGAAAAGACTTGCCTTGCTTTCTTCCGAAGTATCTACTTTCTGATTCGATCATAAGCTATTCCAAAAATATAAATTAATAATAATAAGATAATTGTTATTTTTAAAAATGGTTTGCATTCTTTAATTATAGGAGATTTAAAAATATTGTAATTTATAAAGCCTGATTGATTACTATCAATTTTTTGCATAATTTCACCATTAAAATTAATTATTGATGAGATACCCGAAGGAGTAGATCTCACTAAGATCATTTTTTGTTCAACACTTCTTAAAAGTGAATTTTTAAAATGCTGGCTAGGGCCAAAATAATTACCAAACCATGAATCATTTGAGATTTGAAGAATAAAATCTGTTTTGCAAAGATTACTTTTAATTTGAGAAGAATCAAAAATTGATTCAAAACAAATCATAGGACTTACATTAAAGTTCTTAGGTAAGTTAATATTATTATCTCTTTCCCCTTTAGAAAAACTTAATCCTCTATCTAAAAATTTACTAATTTTAGAGTTCTTAAAAGGGATATACTCTCCAAAAAGTACAAGTTTTCTTTTATCATAATATTGTTCTACATTACCGTTACTACCAATAAGATACATGCGATTAAATAATTTCATATCTTCAAGGGCAACAGCTCCTAAAATAATTTTTTGCTGACCAGAAATCAAGTTGCCTATTCTTTTTAATAGGACTTTTTTATTATTAAGATCCATACTTAATGACCCTTCTGGCCAAATGATAAGGTCAGATTTTGGAAAATTCTGTAATCCTTTCCTTGTAAGCTTTTCGTAAATTTCTAATTTCTCAATACTAGAAACATTAACCAATGAGTCTTTGATATTTGGCTGAATGATTAGAACTGACAAAAAGTCAGAATTTTCATTTAAAACTTTATCGTCGTTTATGTTTATTGGTAAAAATTGCAATCCGTAGGTACCACAAACCAAAAAGATAGATAACACTATGATAATTTTATTCCTATTAAGCATTGCATAAAGAGCAAGGGCAATGGTCAAGTGTGTAATAATCCCTAAACCATAAATGCCCATCATCTGTATTATTTTTAAAATATATAAATTATTAACCCATATAATGGAAGATGGATTCCAAGGGAAACCTCCTAATAAAAATTCTTTCATCATGGCCACTAAGGTTAAAGAAAGAGGAATGAGAATAATTTTTAGATTTATTTTTTTAATAATTTTATTAAGAAAACCTATAACCATTACATTTAATAAAGCCAATACATTAGATAACAAAAATACCATCATGAAACCTAGCAAGATGTAAATTATCCCACCAGTTTGGAATGATTTAGATATCCAAATAAGAGAAATGAAATAATTGAGTAAGAAGTATAGATAAAGAAATTTTAAGTTAAAATTTTTATTACTTAAATAGTTGTAAAAGATGAGTGCAAAAGAAACTAAATATAGAGGAGATAGCGAAAAAGGTGGGAGAGATAAACAATAAAAGACTGATGATAATAGTACTAATACAAATAAATATCGATTGGTAGAGAGCACACTACTTAGCTTTCACGCCGTGAACAACAACTTCTAAAATTTTTCTAGAAGATGCTTTATATATAGTAAAAGATAACTTTTTATTAATTTTAAATTTCTCATCTTTTTTTGGTACACGGCCAGCTAAATTGAAAATAATACCTCCTATAGTGCCCACATCCTCTTTTAAGTTTTCAGGAATTTGTGTATTAAATTCTCTTTCAAAATCATCAATAAGCATTGCTGCATCCATAATCATTCTTTTATTCACAACATGAAAAAGGGGTTCTTCTTCACTATCATGTTCATCTTCTATTTCTCCAATAATTTCTTCTACTAAATCTTCAATCGTTATCAGACCTGTCACACTACTATATTCGTCGATTACTATCGCTAAATGCGTATTTTGCTTTTTCATTTTTTGTAATAAATGAAAAACTGGCGTTGTAGACGGTATATAAATTACCTCTCTCATTAAGGATTGTATCTTAAAGGACTTCAAATTAATTTTTTTGAATAAATCTTTAATATGCACCATGCCGAGACAGTTATCTAAATCTCCTTTAACAACTGGCATTCTTGAGTGGGCTTCTTTATTAATGATCTTGATGAGTTTTTCTTTAGTAATATTTTCATCAATAAAGACAATTTCTCCTCTGGGAACCATCACGTCATCAACTATTTTTTTATGAACGTTTAATAAATTATTGAAAATTTTTCTTTCTTCGGTTTTAGCGGCTCCCGATGTATCAGAGGTAGCAGAAATAATATTAATCAGTTCAGATTTAAAAGTATCATCTTTGATGAGATCTTTTAACAATTTAAGAGTAATATTTTTTTTAAATTTCATGGGTTTTTTTGAGACCTAAATTCGTCATACAAATATTTTCTAGCATTCTCATAGTTTCTCGATTATTTCTATCATAGTGGCTATATCCAAATAAATGAAGCATTCCGTGAACTAATAACATAAAAAAATTCTGTGATGAGTATTTACTATTCATTTTTATGTAGCTTTCCGTTATTGCAATATCTCCTGAAAAGCCAATATCTCCAAAGGAAATTACGTCTGTAATTTTATTTTTATTTCTAAAGTTTTTATTTAAAAGTTTAATTTCTTGATCGCTAACAATTTTAACGCAAATTTCTGAAAATCCTTCTATATGGTGTAATGACTGGAAATAAGTCATTAAAACATTTAATTGTTTTTTTGATTTCTGAAAAAATTCTTTAAATTTTTTATCACCTATAAAAGAAATCTCTAGATTTTTATTTTTTATTTTCAATATAATATTTTACTTATCGTAGGCGTTAATTATTTTTTCTACTAATCCATGACGACAGACGTCACTACTATTTAAATGAACAAAGCCTATGTCTTTAACTTTTTCTAACTTCTCTATTGCATCCAACATTCCACTTTTTACATTATCAGGAAGATCCTTTTGACTTAGATCTCCTGTGATAACCATCTTACTATCTTTTCCTAATCTTGTAAGAAACATTTTCATTTGTGTTGGGAGTGTATTTTGAGCTTCATCTAAAATGATAAATGATTTATTTAGAGTTCTTCCTCGCATAAAAGCTAGAGGCGCAATTTCAATAGCATTATTTAAAACTCTGCGGTCTACTTCTTCTCCAGGCATCATTTCATATAAAGAATCATAAAGAGGTCTTAAGTAAGGATCAATTTTTTCTTTCATATCACCCGGTAAAAAACCCAATCTTTCACCCGCCTCTACTGCCGGTCGAGAAAGAATAAGTCTGTTGATTTTACCTTGAACAAATAAGCTCACGCCATAAGCGACAGCTAAATAAGTTTTGCCAGTTCCAGCAGGACCTATTGCAAAAACTATATCTTTTGTTTGCAGTTCTCGAATTAATTTTTCTTGGTTTTTTGTTTTAGGGTAAATAGCTTTAGACTTTGTAGCTATCATATACTTATTATCTTGCTCGATTTGCTCTTTAATATAATCCGGTTTAGCCAAATCAATATTTTGTTCTAAATCTTCTTGAGACATATTTTTATTTTTTAAACGGTTATAAAGACCTTCTATAATAAAGTAGGCTTTTTCTACGGGATCTCTTTTACCTTTAATTGATAATAAATTTCCTCGATTGTAGAGTTTCACCTGAAATTTTTCCTCAAGAACTTTTAGGTTTTTATCATGAGAACCAAACAATGATACTAAGAATTGATTATCCTCAAATTCTAACTGTTTCTGATGTAAACTAGGATTAACTATATTCAAATTTCTGCTTTTCCAATAAGGGAATGGACTGATATGTCAGTGATCTGCACAGATACAATATTACCAATAATATTAGGATTTCCTGGTATTGCAACACTTTGATTAAATTCAGATTTACCTTTAACTTGTCCCTTATATTTTCCAGAGCTACTAATAAGAACTTCCACTCTTTTTGAAAGAAATTTTTTATTAAAATCTATCTCCTGTTGATTAAGAAGAGTTTGCATTATTTTTAATCGATCTTCTTGAACTTTTAATGGTAATTGTTTCTTATCTGCTGCGGGTGTGCCTGGACGAGGACTATATTTAAAAGAAAAAGAATTCATGAAACCTACTTGATTGATAAGGTCTATTGTATCTGTAAAGTCTTTCTCGTCTTCACCTGGAAAACCCACAATAAAATCAGAAGAAAGTGCAATATTCGTTTTATGCTTTCTAAGTTTTTCGATAATTTCAAAATACAATTCTCTTGTATGCTTTCTATTCATTAATTTTAAAATTTTATTAGAGCCAGACTGTACGGGCAAATGTAGACAAGACATAAGTTTTGTATTGTTACCATGAAGTTCGATGAGATCGTCTGTCATATTATTAGGGTGACTTGTTGAATAAGCAATACGTTTAATTGAATCTAATTCTGAAATTTTGTTAATAAGATAACTAAGTCCTCTCTCTTTTCCTGTTTCATCTGGTCCATGATAGGCATTTACATTTTGGCCTAGTAAAGTCACTTCAATCACACCCTGATCAATTAACTTTTTTATTTCTTCTATAATTTCAGGGATGCTCCTGGAATATTCACTACCTCTTGTATAAGGGACAACACAGAAAGTGCAAAATTTATCACAGCCTTCCTGAATGGTTACAAAAGATGATTTAGAATGATTGTTTGTCTTGAATCTTTTCAGAGTATCAAACTTATCAATGGCATCAAACTCAGTAATTGTTTTTAAATGAGGATTTGGTCCTGATAAGTAAGTATCTAAGAGCTGTAATGATTGAGGTCCTAAAACTAAATCTACATAAGGAGCTCTTAGTTGGATGAGATCTCCTTCAGCTTGAGCTACGCACCCAGCTACAATAATCTTATGATCAGTTTTTCCTTTTTTATGAACACGGCCCAAATCCGAATAAGTTTTTTCGGTAGCTTTTTCTCTAATATGGCATGTATTTAAAACTATGTAGTCCGCCGCCTGGTAATCATCAGTGGGACTAAGTCCATGAGATATAAAAATATCTTTCATTTTATCAGAATCATAAACATTCATCTGACAGCCAAAGGACTTAATAAAAAAACTTTTTGTATTATTCATTTATAATTTTTTTAAGCAGAATAGCGCTCTCGCCAATAGCATTGATATCTAACAAGTTTTTATAGTAATTTTTTCTTTCCCTATAAGGTTTATAGCCTAATTTCTGATAAAGTTTAATAGCAATTTTATTTTGTTTGCTTACCTCAAGAAAAATACTGGTAATTTTTTCATTTAAACAGATTTTTTTTTCTAAAAATTGCATTAATTGAAAACCTACTCCCATTTTTCGATAATTTTTCATCACTCCTAAATGTAGGATTTCACATTCATAATTTCGATTATCATCAAAAATTTCATGGGCAAGAATAACGCCCCTAAGAACATTTTCATCCTTATAAAATATATTAAAACTTTTTTTATTACTGAAATGTTCTTCTATTTGTTTTTTATTCCATTTTAAATCAATATCAAAACTATTTTCGATAATCCATTTAACGGGCTCGTGAATATTTAAAGAAAAATTCAATGAGTAATAATATCATAAAATTTAAATATCTCTTAAAATTTTCAGATAAAGATTTACTTTGATTTATAGATCACATATGCCAGTATACCATTCGCAAATTATGGATAAAGAAAAAAAATTATATCAAAAAAAAAATTCATCTATCCACTCATCTGGTCTTTTTGCAAAATTTGATATTCAATCAGGTGATAGAATTATTGAATATGTTGGAGACAAATTAACAAAATCTAAATCGGATTTAATTGCAGATGTTCATATTGAAGCAAATAAGAAAGCAGGAACAAACGGTGCGGTCTATATCTTTACTCTTAATAAAACTCATGACATCAACGGTAAAGTTCCATGGAATATAGCAAAATATATTAATCACTCATGCGACCCTAATTGTGAAACTGATATTCTACGAGGACGGATATGGATAAGTGCCATAAAAGACATCAAAAAAGGTGAAGAATTAACTTACGATTATGGTTATGACATGGATAGCTTTGAAGAGCACCCCTGTAGATGTAGTTCAAAAAACTGCTTAGGCTATATCGTTAGAAGTAATTTAAGATGGCGAGTTAAAAAAAAACTAGAAGAAAAAAAGAAGAAAAAAATTTAATAAATATTTAACACAACAATTTCTATTTTAGTGTAATTAAATAATTATGTTTATGATGAATGATATAATTAAAAATGTTTTATTTATATGCACTCATAATTCTGCTAGATCTATAATTGCAGAAGCAATATTAAATAAAATTTGGAAAAATAAATTTGTGGCATTTAGTGCTGGTAGCTCACCAAAATCAATGATAAATTCAAATGCCATTAAGTTTTTAAAGTCACAAGGTTATGAAACTGACTACCTAAGGTCTAAAAATTGGAATGAATTTGCACACTTAAATTCACCAAAAATTGATTTTATTTTTACTGTTTGCCATTCAGCAGCAAAAGAAGCTTGCCCCATTTGGCCAGGTCACTCTATTTCAACAAATTGGGGAGTTGAAGATCCATCATCAACTGGTGGAACTGAAAAAGAGGTTATGAATGCTTATTTAAATAGTTATAAAATTTTAAAAAATAAAATTGTTCGGTTTGTTAATCTGAGGTTAGAAGAATTTGATCAAACAAGATTAAAAAATAAACTTATTGAAATTAATAAAATAGACTAATTATAGCTTAAATATCATTATCGATTGAATAGCCTGCGGACCTAACAGTTCTTATAAAATCCTTTTCACCATTCGTATTTAGTTCTTTTCTTAGTCTTCTAATATGGACATCAATGGTTCTTGGTTCAACATTAACATCGTGAGGCCATATCTTATTTAGAATATAATCTCTTGAAAATACTCTTTGTTTGTTTTGAATAAAAAACAAAAGAATATTAAATTCTGTCGGACCTAAATTTAATTTCCTATTATTGCGAAATGCCCTTCTTTGATTTGTGTCAATTGATATATCTTCGAATTTAATTAAGTCAGAGCGGTTTTCTTTTTTCTGAGTTCTTTTTAATATAGCCTTTACTCTTGCGATCAATTCACTAGGAATAAATGGCTTCGCTAGATAATCATCGACTCCATTTTCAAAACCTAATATTTTATCTTGCTCAGCATTTTTTGCTGTCAGCATTAATATAGGTAATTCAATATATTCTGATTTCATTTTAATTCTCTTGAGAACCTCTAGGCCAGATATATTTGGGATCATCCAATCAAGAATAATCAAATCAGGTATATAACTTTCTATAGTAGGGAGTACATCATCCCCATCATGGACCAGCAAACATTCAAAGTTATTTCTATTTAAGTGAAGCTTAATGAGTTCTGCAATACTGACCTCATCTTCTACTACTAATATTTTACTATTCAATTATTTAATCACTGGAATATTGACCTTCAATTAAAAAGTGAACCTCTTCCATTATATTTGTTATGTGGTCACCAACTCTCTCTATAGCCTTAGACATTTGTATTAAAGAGAGAGAGTCAGGGATAAAGTCATCATGTTTTTTCATATATGCCAAAACATCAGAGATAAATTCTCCATGTAATTCATCAATTAGGTCATCTCTTTTAGCTATTTTAGCTACCTGAGATAAACGCTTTTCAAATAAACAATTTAATGCATCATGAGTCATCATTGAAGCCTGCTTTCCAAGATTTAATAATTTTTCAGTAAATTCTGATGGTATATTTTTACTTACTCGAGTAGCTTTTTTCGCAATACTTGTTATGTGATCTCCTATTCTCTCTAAATCTCTAATAATTTTTATTGTACAAAATAAAAATCTTAAATCATCGGCTATAGGTTGTCTCATAGCTATTATTTGGAAAACGAAATCACTAATTTCATGATTTAGTTGATTAATTTCATGATCATTATCTACTACTTTTTGTGCTAATTGTTCATCTCTGGTATCTAAGACCTCTAATGCACTGGTAAATTGTTTTTCTAAAAGAGATCCCATTTTGACAAGTTTTTCATTAATAGAATTTAATTGTGTTTCATAGAATTTATCTGCATGTTTCATTTTATCCGAACCTCCCTGTAATATAATCGTTAGTTTTTTGATGATCAGGTTTTGTAAATATTTTAGAAGTGTCTCCTTCTTCAATCAAATTCCCTAAGTGAAAAAAAGCAGTTTTATCAGAAACTCTTGCAGCTTGTTGCATCGAGTGAGTTACTATTATAATTGTATAACTTTTTTTAAGATCCGTGATTAGCTCCTCAATGATAGAAGTAGCAATTGGATCTAAAGCAGAACATGGCTCATCCATTAAAATTACTTCTGGCTTAATGGCTATTGCCCTCGCAATACACAAACGCTGTTGTTGACCTCCAGACAAACTGGTACCCATGTCCTCAAGCCTATCTTTGACTTCCTCAAAGAGACCTGCTTTTTTTAATGATGTTTCAACTATTAAATCCATTTCTTCTTTTTTATCAGTAAAGCCATGAATTCTAGGTCCATAAGCAACATTGTCATAAATGGACTTTGGAAAAGGATTTGGCTTTTGGAAAATCATTCCAATTTTTTCTCTTAAATACTCAACTTCTATTTCCTTACTATAAATATCTATACCATTTAGAGAAATATTTCCTTCAACTCTACAAATATCAATTACATCATTCATCCTATTGAGACATCTAAGAAAAGTAGACTTACCACAACCAGATGGCCCTATAAGAGCCGTAACTTTATTTTTAAGAAAATCTAAACTAATATTATGAATTGCCTGTTGATCTCTATAGTAGACATTAAGGTTTTTTGTATTAATTGCGTTTACCATTTTTTTTCATATTTTTTTCTAAAGTAGACTGATACAAAATTAACTACAATCAAAAAAATTAATAATAATATTATGGCAGAGGAAGTTTTTTCTATAAATCCTCTCTCAGAGCTTTCAGACCATAAATATATTTGTGCAGGCATGCCTACTGCTGGCTCAAGAGGATTAGAAGGAATATCCATTATAAATGCAACCATACCAATCATCAATAGAGGAGCCGTTTCACCAATTGCTCTAGCTAAGCCTATAATCGCACCTGTAAGAGTTCCCGGCATAGCTAAAGGTAAGACATGATGAAACACAACTTGATTTTTCGTTGCTCCAAGAGCTAAAGCTGCCTCTCTTATTGATGGGGGAACTGCACGAAGAGAGGATCGACATGCCACAATTATTGTTGGAAGTGTCATAAAAGATAAAACGATACCTCCGACTAAAGCTGTAGACCTGGGCAATCCAAAAAAATTCAATAGTATGCCAAGACCAAGTAGTCCAAAAATTATAGAAGGCACTGCAGCTAAATTATTTATGTTAATTTCAATCAAATCCGTTATTTTTCCGGTTTTTGCAAATTCTTGAAGATAAATTGAGGCAAAAATAGCAATAGGAAAACTTAATAAAAAGCAAATTAATATAGTAAATACTGAGCCCATTACAGAACCTGCCACACCAGCCGATTCTGGATCTCTTGAGTCCCCAGAAGTAAAGTAAGTTGAATTCCAAACTTTTTTAACTTTTTGGTCTTCTACAAATTTATCATAAATTTCTAATTGGAAATTATTAACTTTTCTATGTTTTTCTTGAACAGATCTGTCAAAATTTCCTTTATGGATTTGATCAATATGTGTTGAGGCTGTTAATTCTACTTTTGTAGTTTTATTTAAAAATTCAGGGTTGCTGATAAGAAAATTTTTAAGCTCAATGTCTATTTTCCTATAAAACAATTTTTTTATTTGTTTGATTTCATCTTTAGAATAATCTTTAAAGGTTTCATCAAAGTTATTTTTGATCAACTTGCTAAATGAAGCATTTCTAATTTGCTCTTCACTAGCATTATCTTCTAGATTTAATAATTTTTGATCAAAGTGAATTGAGGTTAAGAATATGGTTTTATAAAAGCCCCCAATACCTGATAAACAGATATTAAAAATAAGTATAGCTACAAATAGTAATGATAAAAACACAGAAAAAATTCCATAGAATCTGAATCTTAATTCTGCTTTTTTTCTTTTTGCTAGATTAGTCATATTGTTCTCTGTATTTCTTCACTGTTCTTAAAGCAAAATAATTTAATAAAAGTGTTGCGAAAAAAAGCGTTAAGCCTAAGGCAAAGGCAACTAATGTTTTAGGGTTGTCAAATTCTGTATCTCCTGTTAGCGCCGTAACAATTTGAGTTGTTATTGTCGTTGTTGGCTCTAAAGGATTGATAGTTAAATTAGCTTGAAGACTTGCTGCCATTACAACAATCATAGTTTCGCCTATAGCTCTCGAAATTGCTAATAAAAATGAACCTATAATCCCAGGCAAAGCTGACGGGAGAATAACTTTGATAATTGTTTCTGACTTAGTTGCTCCTAAAGCATAAGATCCATCTCTAAGACTTTGTGGAACAGCTCTGATAACATCATCGGAAAGAGACGATACAAATGGAATGATCATTACGCCCATTGTTAATCCAGCCGCTAATGCACTTTCAGATGAAACATCAAGTCCGATATATTCGCCTAAATCAGCTATTTTTGGAGCAACCACTAAAGCTGCAAAAAATCCATATACAACTGTTGGTATGCCAGCCAAAATTTCTATCACTGGCTTAGAAATGTCCCTTATTCTTTTTGGTGCATACTCTGCAAGATAGATGGCAGACATCAAACCTAAAGGTATAGAAACTAACATGGCTAGAAAAACTACTAGCAGGGTTCCTGTCATTAGTGGAATAATGCCAAAGGCGTCTTTTAAAATATCTTTATCAATTACATCTGAACTATCAATTACAAAAGCTTTGTTTGGATTCCAGTTAATACCAAAAAGAAAATCAAGGGGATTCACATATCCAAAAAAATTAATTGTTTCAAATACTAATGATAGAAAAATTCCAACAGTAATAAGTATGGCTACATAAGAGCATAGCTGAATAAACAAATTAACAATTTTTTCAACATGTCGCTGACTTTTAAAAGTTGGAGATATTTTTTTATTAACTAAATATAGAGCTATTGCGGTTACTAAAAATATTACCAGATATGTTAATAATAAAAATAAATTTTTAAATTGAATAATTTTTTGTGCGCCAAGTAACTCTATATCCGATTCATTTCCAAAAGAAGCACCTTCAGATAAATTTTTAATTTTAATAAAGAATAGCTGAACTTCACTTCCACTCATAGAGATTAAAAATTCTTTCAATATTAAGAAAAGGTATTTTTCTAATACAAAATTTTCACCAACTAATAAAACAAACCAGGCTATTAGTGTTGGAATCAAAATATATAGCATAGCTAGGTAGCCATAATAAGATGGCAGACTAGCTAATTTGATATTTTGGGATAACTTAATTGACTTTCTTTTTCCTAAGTAAAAGCCAATAAAAGAAAGTACAAATAGTGTTAATACAGAATAAAACACTCTTATGACTTTAATATAATTTAAATATTAAAAAAGGGGACTTTTTATAGCCCCCTATTAATAAATTTTTTATAAGATTAATTATTTGCAAGCAGATCCAAATCCTTGTTTATTTTTAAGAGGGTGATCCTTATTTGCACATTTTTCTAAATCCATTGCTACTAAGTTTTCAACATTATCAATAGTTATATCAGTTAATCCTTCAGTCATTGGGGCTAACCCATATTTTGTAAGATAGCCATCCTCTCCAATAGCTTCTTCTGATATCATTAAAGACGCGTATTCTTTAATACCGGGAATGACACCAATGTGTGATTTTTTAATGTAGAAAAATAACGGTCTTGCATTGGGATATTCATAAGACTGAATTGTTTCCATAGTTGGCTCTACGCCATCAATAATGCTTCCTTGAATTTTATCCTGATTTGAACTTAAAAAACTATACCCAAAATAACCAAATCTCTCAGGATCTTCTGCAAGCTTTTGAACTATAAGTGTATCATTCTCTCCCATTTCAATTGTACGACCATCTTCTCTATATGCGGTACAACCTTCGTCATCACCTTTGATCTCAATATAACCTGATCTTTTACAACCTTTTTCCATCACAAGACCATCAAAAGCATCTCTTGTCCCAGATGTTGGTGGGGCAACCAATACTTCAATTTCATAACTTGGGTACGAGCTATCTATTTCACTCCATTTTGAAAAAGGATTTTTTACAATGGCGCCATCAACTGGAACTTCGGCTGCCATAGCTAAAAAAATATGTTCTTTTTTTAAGCTTAGTCTCTCAGCATTAACGCTATTAGAAAAAGTTAAACCATCATTTCCCAAAATTACTTCAATTACATCTGTTACTCCGTTTTCTAGACATAATTTTGCTTCTTTAGCTTTCATAGGTCGAGATGCATTAGTTATGTCTGGATAGTTTTCTCCAATTCCACTACAAAATAACTTCATTCCCCCTCCAGTGCCTGTTGGCTCTATTGTAGGAGCTTTATTTCCTGCTTCACTAAATCTTTCAGCTCCAATTGTTGAATATGGGAATACCGTTGAAGACCCAACTATACTAATAGAATTTCTTGCCTGAACGGATGTGAACAAGCTAGATATAAAAATCAATAAAAGTAATTTTCTCATAATTATTATCCTTTTGTTTATTTGTTATTTAAATATTAAATAACTCTAATTTGAGTCAATTTTATTAAATTAATGTTAAAGTTTTATGACAGTTTACAAAGAACCGTAAAGGTACTTCCTTTGCCTAAATTACTCAAAATGAGCATTTTACATTTATTTTTTACAATAATTTCATTTGTGATAGCTAATCCTAGACCGTGACCCTGAATTAGGTTATTTCGGCTTTTATCAACTCGATAAAATTTTTCTGTAATTCTAGTTAAATTATCATTTGATATTCCAATACCTTGGTCTTTTACTATAATTTCAACCTGGTTTTCCTTAGAGATAAAACTTGCAGCAATTGTAACGCTTGTATTTGAAACGGAATAGTTGAGAGCATTAGATAATAAATTATTTAAGACTATTTCAAAATCATTAGGTGTAAATTCAATAAACGTATTTTTAATTTTATCTATATCCACAATTAAATTGATTGATTTTTTTTCAAATAGCTCTCTGTAGCTCTTAATTGATTTATTAATTACCTGACAAAGATTAATTTTAGTTTTAACTTTTGTTAAAGATTCTATTTCTGATAGCTTAAGCATTTGATCTATCAAGTTTTTCATTTCTAAAGATTTAGAATTTACAATCTCAATAAACTTTTTATTTTCTTCTAATGAAAATTCTTCAAAATTAATTGTCTCTAAATAACCTATAATGACTGAAAGAGGTGTTTTAAGTTCATGAGTCAGATTAGTTAAATAAAGTTCATGGTTTCGTTTTTTATTAGCTTCTTTAGTCAGATCAATTATCTGCAATACTAAAAAGTTATTAAATTTTTTAATTTCTGTTTTGTAAGATTTATTTTCTGGTAATTTTTTTTTCCACAAAAAGTTATTAAAATTCTCATTATTTTTATATTTTTCGATATTTTCAATAAATTCATAATCTCTAATTACAGAAGTAATAGGCGATAATATTTTTTTTCCATAAAATAGTTTTGCTTGGCTATTTAGAAATTTTATTTCTAAATTTTTATCTAAAAAAAAAATTGGAAAATCAAAATGATTAATTAATAATTGATAATAGTTTTCTAATTGTACATCAGTTAAGGAGTTATAATTTCCACTATTTGTTGACATTGCTACATTTGATAAGGCTGAAGCTTTTCTTTTAAAAAATGCAAAAGTAATCAGACCAGATATCATTTCAAAAAATAAAATTATAAAAATTGTCTTAGTATCAAAAAAAGAGATTAAAATAATATTAACGAGAACTAATAGCAGAATAGCCATTACTTAGTTTATAAATAATGTGCTTTATATCAAAGTTAAATATACTTAATTTTTTTTGATATAAATAAAAATAAGATTGTTGCAAATACTTGTGCTGAGATAAATGTGATAATATTTGATGGCTCAATGCCTGAAAATGTATTGGTTAAGCTTCTTGCTACTGTAACAGCCGGATTTACAAAGAATGTTGAGGCTGTAAACCAATAACCTGCGGTAATTGTTAACGCAACTAGTATGGCAATTTTATCTTTATTTTGAGAGCCAATTTTGATTACTGAAAGCAAGATTAGAGTTCCAACAACTTCACTCATCCATAAATTAATACCTTCTCTAAACTTTGTTGAAGTTTGGATAATAGAAATATCAAATATATAATGCGCTAAATAAACTCCTAAAATTGCACCAGAAAACTGGCCAATCCAGTACTGTAATAATTGAAAAAATTCAATTTCTTTATTAGCCCAGCTTACAAGACTAACAACGGGATTAAAATGAGCACCAGAAATATTAATTAATAAAGTAATAAGAACAAATAATCCTGCCCCTGTAGCAATACTATTTGCGAGAAGAGCAATACCAGCATTGCCATTAGATAAGTTTTCTCCCATAATTCCTGATCCAACAATGACCATTAAAAGGGATAAAGTGCCTACAAATTCAGAAAAAAATTTTTTTGATATCATTTTTATTTGTTAAGTTGTTTATTTCTATATTTCAAACTAAATTTTTAAAATAATATTAAAAAAATTTTGTAAATATTTTATATTAT